>JBKPQU010000409.1:0-6597 GCA_046734255.1 Actinomycetota bacterium | reverse complement strand
GGTCTGGGGCCGGCCGCTCGCCGCGCCCGGCATCGATTCCGCCGCGTCCGCCGCCGTACCGGCCGGCATGGCCTTCGCCGCCGACGTGCTCGGCTTCGCCCGGGACGGCGACCCGCCCGCCCCGATCCACCGGGCGGGGGTGTGGTCGCGGGTCACCACTCCGCGCGGCTACGTGCTCGCCCGTACCCCCACGCTCGCCCCCGCGAGCCAGTAGCCCGGCACAGCCGGCACCGCACCAGGACCACCAGTTGCTCACCGGCTGCCGCATTGCTCTCTGGACGCCGCTGGCAGATGCGATTCCACGGCCGTGGAGCGGCATCGGGTGAGCAAAGCGGTGGCCGGCGAGCAAGGGGGCCCGGCGGCTACTCGAAGGTGTTGACCATGCTGAACGCCGCCCGGTACAGGTAGTCCCACAGGACCGCGTCGAGCTCGGGGTCCAGGGCGAGGGAGTCCACGGCGTCGCGCATGTGCCGCAGCCAGCGGTCGCGCGCCTCGGGGTTCACCGGGAACGGCGCGTGCCGCATCCGCAGGCGCGGGTGGCCGCGCTCCTGGCTGTAGGTCGTCGGCCCGCCCCAGTACTGCTCGAGGAACATCCGCAGCCGCCGCGTCGCCGGCGCCAGGTCCTCCCCGGGGTACAGCGCGCGCAGCACCGGGTCCTCGGCCACGCCGGCGTAGAACCGGTCGACCAGCCGGACGAAGGTCTCGTGACCGCCGATCGCCTCGTAGAAGGTGATCTGCGTCGGCGTCGCGGCGCTGTCGGACTCCACGACCGCAGTCTCCCAGACCGCCTCACGACCGCCGGAGTGCGCGTGCTCCCAGCCGGCGGCCCGGGCCGCCGTCCCGGTGCAGGTTCTCCGCGGCGCGGGCGATGTTGCGTTGCATGCCGCCGAACACGATCCCGTGGAAGGGGACGACCGACCACCAGTACAGGCGGCCGAGCAGGCCGTGCGGGTGGAAGTACGCGGTCTGCCGGAAGAGGGTGGCGCCATCGTCGCCGTCCTGCACCTGCAGGTCCAGCCAGGCGCGGCCGGGCACGCGCATCTCCGCCCGCAGCCGCAGCAGCCGGCACTCGTCGATCTCCTCCACCCGCCACCAGTCCAGGGCATCGCCGATCTGCAGGTCGTGCGGAGTACGCCGGCCGCGGCGCAGCCCGGGCCCGCCGGAGAGCTTGTCCAGCAGGCCGCGTACCTGCCAGGCGAGGCCCCAGGAGTACCAGCCGTGGTCGCCGCCGATGCCCTCGATCACCGACCAGAGCGCTTCCCGCGGTGCCCGGACGCGCCGGACACGGTCGTCGAGGTAGACGTCGCCGCCGACCCAGTGCGGGTCGCTCGGCATCGGGTCGCTGGGAGCCCCCGGCGTCGAGGCCGACGACCAGCGGGTGGCGACGTCCGCGCGGCCGATCCGGACCAGGGCCAGCCGGACGGCGCGGTCGAAGCCGATCAGGCCCTCCGGCGGGTCGGGCACGTACTGCAGGATGTCGTTCTCCTTGCAGACCACCTCGTGGATGAGGCTTTCCATCAGCGGGCGGGCCAGCGCGGTCGGCACCGGCGTGACCAGGCCGACCCAGGCGCTGGAGATCCCCGGCTGGACGATGCCCAGCGGCACGATCAGCCGCCTGGGCAGCTCGGCGACGGCGGCGTAGCGCTGCATCATCTCCCGGTAGGTGAGCACGTCCGGGCCGCCGACGTCGAAACCCCGGTTGACCTCGGCCGGCATCGTCGCCGCACCGATCAGGTAGCGAAGGACGTCGCGGATGGCGATCGGCTGGATCCGCGTCTTGACCCACCGCGGCACGACCATCACCGGCAGCCGCTCGGTGAGGTGGCGAAGCATCTCGAAGGACGCCGACCCGGACCCGATGATGATCGCTGCCTGCAGCACGGTGGTCGGAACCCCGCTCGCCAGCAGGATCTCGCCGACCTCCCGGCGGGAGCGGAGGTGCCCGGACAGCTCCTCGTCGGCGGGCCACAGGCCGCCGAGGTAGACGATCCGCCGGACGCCGGCCTCGCGCGCGGAACGGCCGAACGTCACCGCGGTCCGCCGGTCCTGGGCCGCGTAGCGCCGTCCGGCCGAGAGGGAGTGGATCAAGTAGTAGGCGACGTGGACGCCGTCCAGCGCGCGCCGGTCCACATCGACGTCGATCGCGTCCCCGGCGACGAGCTCCACGTCGCCGTACCACGGCCGGTCCCGCAGGCGCTCGGGGTGACGGCTGAGCGCACGGACCCGCCATCCGGCGGCGAGCAACTCGGGCACCAGCCGGCCCCCGATGTAGCCGGTCACGCCGGTCACCAGCGCCAACCGGCCCTCCCCGCTCGGAAGGCCCTCCAGGCTCACGTACCCACCGGGACCGTGCTCGGGATCCTGGCCCGGGTCCGTGCTCATCCCATCAGTCTCTCCCGGGCGCCGACGCGCCGGGAACGCGCCGGGAACGAGGCAGTGAGCGGGAAGCGGTTCGGGCTAGGCGCCGGTCTCCTGCTCGGGGGACGGGCGATGCTCGCTCGCCAGATGTTCCTCCCCGGACCCATCCCCCGAACGAACCGATACCGGTCGCTTCGGCACCGGAACGTCGACCCCCCGGGCCGCGAAGGCCTCCTTGATCCGGCGCCGCAGCTCCCGGGCGACCGTCCACTGCTGCAGCGGCTGCGTCCTCACCGCGAGCCGGACGGTGACCGTGTCCTGGGTCATCGCCTCGATCCCCCAGACCTCGGGCTGCTCCAGAACGAGCGGGCCGAACTGCTCGTCATCCGCGAGCTGACGTGCGACGTCGAGCATGACCTGCTGCACGCGGGCGACGTCCTCGTCGTAGCGGACCGGGATGTCCAGCACGGCCCGCGCCCAGCCCTGCGACTTGTTGCCCAGGCGCAGGATCTCCCCGTTGCGCACGTACCAGACGGTTCCCTCGACGTCGCGCAACCGGGTCACGCGCAGGCTCACGGCCTCCACCGTGCCGGAGGACGGGCCGACGTCGATCACGTCGCCCACCCCGTACTGGTCCTCCAGGACCATGAAGATGCCGGAGAGGAAGTCCTTGACCAGAGACTGCGACCCGAACCCCAGCGCGACGCCCAGGACCCCCGCACCGGCGAGGAGTGGGCCGATGTCGTAGAACATCGCGGCGATCATGAGGATGACGATCGTGGCGATGACGATCGTGGTCACGCTCTTCAGCACCGAGGCCATCGTGCGCGCCCGCTGCTGGCGCCGGGCGGAGGTCAGCGGGCTGGAGGTCAGCAGCGCGTTCGCCGAGGGCAGCCGCTCGTCGAGCGCGTGGACACCGACCCGCCCGTTGGCGATCCTCTCCGCGACCCGGTCGATCACCCGGAAGACGATGAAGCGGATCACGAAGGCGCCGACCACGAGGAGGACGATCCGCAGTGGCGTGCCGAGCGCGGTCTCGACCCATTGCGGGATCTCGGCCAGTCTCACCCGTGCACCTCTCCTCGGTGGATGTTCACCGACGAGGCTACCGAGAGACTCAGGAGGCCTTGAGCGTGTACCCGACCGTCCGGACGGTCTCGATCCGCAGCCCGTGGATCTTGCCGCGTAGGCGGCCGATCGTGACGTCGACGACGTTGGTGCCGGGGTCGAAGTCGTAGCCCCACACCTCGGACAGCAGCTCGCTGCGCGTGCAAACGGAACCGGCGTGCCGCATCAGGTGCTGCAGGAGCGAGAACTCCCGCCGGGTCAGGCGGGTGCTGCGCGTACCGGAGCCCAGCCGGCGGGTGTGCGGGTCCAAGCGGATCGGCCCGTACGCCACGGCTTCCGTCGCCGCCCTCGGCGGGGCGCCTGCGACCTGGATCTCCGCCATCTACCCTCCAGCGGGAGAGGCACGCCCTGCGGCGCGCCACCCCCGCCCACACCATGTTCGCCCCGCACCATCTCGGTCGCCATCGCCTGTTCCGTGGAAGGCGGCCTCGACCGTGCGGTCGAGCGGGTGCCTCAGGTCACGGCCGGTACCACGGCGCGTGCCGCTGCCTGGCTGGCCGGGCGCGCCAGCGGGAGCCGCACGACCGCCAGGGCGCCGCCCTCGGGAGCGGCGGCGATCCAGCATGTCCCACCGTGCGCGGTGCTGATCGCCTCGACCAGGGAAAGACCCAGCCCGGTACCGGGCTCCTCGCCGTGCCGATGCCCGTGGACGAACCGCTCGAAGACCCGTTCCCGGTCCTCCGGCGGGACGCCCGGGCCGGAGTCGGCGACCTCGATCCGAGCGTGGGCGCCGTCCAGCCGGCAGGAGATGCGGATCTCGTCATCTGGACCGGTGAAGTGCACGGCGTTCTCCACCAGCGCGTCCACCGCCTCCTCCAGCCGGTGCGGATCGGCGCTGACCACCCCGGCGTCGCTCGCCTCGATCCGCCAGCGCCGCGGGACCGACTGGGACCAGCCCTGGCCGAGTGTGGCGATCAACTCCATGACCGCGATGTCACTGCGGGAGAGCATGTGCATGGTCTGCAGCTGCTCGATCGCGAGGAGCCGGCCGGCCAGATGGTGGAGCCGATCGAGTTGGCGCAGCACGACCTCGGTGTCCTCCCGGATCGAAGGGTCCTGGCTCTGCATCTGGATCAGCTCGAGGTGGCCGCGGGCGATGGTGACCGGGGTGCGGATGGCGTGCGAGCTGTCCCGGAGGAACTCGCGCTGCCGGTCCAGTCGCGAACTCTCCCGCGCGGCCAGTTCCTCGACCTCCCGTTGAGCCGCCGCCCTCCGCCAGGCGTGCCAGGCCATCAGGCCGACGATCAGCGGCATCATCGGGATCTCGGCCATCTCGTCCGGGCTGACCTCCCCGGAGACCACCGTGACCAGGAAGGCGAGACCGGTGACCACGGTCACCGCGATCAGCACCCCGTAGATCACAGGGGGCCGCCAGAGCCGGAATCCGTAGAGCAACGTCAGGGTGATGAAGATCATGTGGTACGGGATCGTCTGCCCGCTCGGTACCAGCACGATCGTGATGACCATCGCCGCGACGAACGCCACCCAGGCGACGTCCAGCGGATGCACCGTGACGCGGCGCCCGGCGGAGCGGACGTGTCCCACCGCGGACTCAGGCCCGCTTGAGCGTGTATCCAACATTTCGCACCGTCTCGATCCGGAGTCCATGGATCTTGCCCCGTAGCCTGGCGATGGTGACGTCGACGACATTGCTCCCCGGGTCGAAGTCGTAGCCCCACACCTCGGACAGCAGCTCCGCCCGCGTGCAGACCGAGCCCGTGTTCCGCATCAGGTGGTGCATGAGGAAGAACTCACGCTGGGACAGATCCGTGCTGCGTGAGCCCGAGCGCAGCTGGCGGGTGCGCAGATCGAGGCGGAGCATGCCGAACTCCAGGACCTCTCCCGCCGCCTCGCCGGCAGGGCGCTCGCGCAGCCGGGAACGAACCCGCGCGAGCAGTTCGCTGACCGCGAACGGCTTGCCGAGGAAGTCCGCCGCGCCGATGTCGAGACAGCGGACCCGAGCGGACACGTCACCGACCGCCGAGAGCACCACCACCTTGGGCGCGGGGCGGTCGGCGAGCAGAGCCGCGAGCACGCCCATCCCGCTGACTCCGGGCATGAGCAGGTCGAGGACGACGAGTTCCGGGTTCACCTCCGATGCCACGCGGAGGCCCTCGGTTCCGTCGAAGGCGGCGTGGACCGTGTGGCCGTCCGCCTCCAGGGCGCGCCGAATGAACCGGACTATGCCGGGTTCATCGTCGATGACCACGATCTTCGCCATGCGCCCTCCAGGTTCCAGGTGAGCTACACGGCAGGCCCCCACCCGCCCAAGACCATCGTCACTCTCGGCTAATGCGCCCCACCATCACCCGTTCCGGCGACGATCGACCCAAGCGTAGTGATCTGTCCCCCGAAAGGCCCAGCACGATGACGCATTGTGATGCTCCGTCGCGTTCAGTCTCCGGATTCGCCGGGGGCCGTCCGTCATCCGCCGCGGTTCCACGGTGGCCAGGCCAGGCCGGTGGACGCCGCCGAGAACGCGAGGGTGTCCGCAGCGAGATCCACGGACCGGGACAGCGAGCGGGCCCCGTGCCCGACGTCGGTCTCGCGCCGCAGCAGGACCGGTCCGGCGCCGCTGCTCGCATGCTGCAGGGCGGCGCACATCTTCCGGGCATGCATCGGGTCGACCCGGGTGTCGCTGTCGAAGACGGTGAACAGGACCGCGGGGTAGCGGGCCCCCTCGACCACCCGGTGGTACGGCGAGTAGCCCAGCAGCCACTCGAGCTGCTCCGGGTCCTCCGCGCTGCCGTACTCGACGTTCCAGCTGGCGCCCAGGCCGAAGCGCTCGTAGCGGACCATGTCGAGCAACGGGGCGGAGCAGACCACCGCCGCGTACTCCTCCGGCCACTGGGTCAGTGCCGCCCCGACGAGCAGGCCGCCGTTGGACCCGCCGCTGATCGCCAGCTCCTCGCGGGTGGTCCAGCCGTTGTCCAGCAGCCACTGCGCCGCGGCGTGGAAGTCGTCGAAGCTGTTCTGCTTGCCGGCGAGCATCCCGGCGCGGTGCCACTGCTCGCCCTCCTCGCCGCCGCCGCGCAGGTTCGCGATGGCGTACACCCCGCCGGCCTCGACCCAGGTGAGGATGCTCGCCGTGTATCCGGGCACCAGCGGGAC
>JBKPQU010000408.1:0-8835 GCA_046734255.1 Actinomycetota bacterium | reverse complement strand
GACGTCCACCTCGCGGCGCTGGTCGCGCTCGCCCGCGCGGCCGTCGAGGTGGATCTGCCCACCGGGCTGCTGGCCGTCCTGCAGCCGCGCGAGGAGGTGTCGCCCACCGGCGCCCGGGACGTGGTCACCTCAGGCGCGCTGACGCGTCACCAGGTGCGGGCGGTGATCGGCGCGCACGTCCAGCCGCTGCTGCCCGCCGGGGCGGTGGCCGCCGACCCGGGGCCGGTGAACGCCTCGGTGGACGAGTTCGACATCGTCGTCACCGGCCGCGCCGGCCACACCGCCTACCCGCACCTGGCCGCCGACCCGGTCTCCACGCTGTGCCGGTGCGTGCTCGCCGTGCAGGACGTGCTGCGCGGCACCGTCGACCCGATGCACCCGGCGACGGTGACGGTCACGCAGCTCGAGGGCGGGCGCGCGCCCAACGTCATCCCGGAGGTCGCCCGGGCGCGCGGCACCGTGCGGACGATGGACGCCGACGACGCCCGCCGCCTGCACGCCGCCATCGCCGAGATGGTCTCCGCGACCGCCCGCGCCCACGGCTGCACCGGCACGGTCGTCGTCGAAGCGGGCGAGCCGGTGCTGGTCAACGACCCGGCGCTGGCGGCCGGCGCCACGCGGTGGCTGCGCGCGTTCGGCGTCCCCGGCGGCGCGTCGTTCGCGTCCTGCGGCTCGGACGACTTCTCCAGCTACTCGCTGGTGGGCAACGGCCTGCCGATCCTGATGATGTTCGTCGGCACCGCCGAGGGCCCGCAGCCGCCGGTCCTGCACGACCCGCGGTTCCTCCCGGACGACGCCCGGGTCGGCGACGTCGCCCGTGCCCTGCTCGCCGGCGTGCTCGCCGGGCTCACGACGGCGCTCTCGCCTGCTCGATGATGCGGTCGACGACGTACTCGGCGATCGCGAGCGACGAGGTCGCCGCCGGGGATGGCGCGTTGCGGACCGCGGTGACCGCGCCGCGGTGGTGGATCCGGAAGTCGTCGACCAGCGAGCCGTCCCGGTCCACCGCCTGCGCGCGGACGCCGGCCGGGGCGGGGACGACGTCGGCCGCCCGCAGCTCGGGGACGTAGCGCCGGGCGCGGGAGAGGTACACCGAGCGGCTGAGCGATCCCGCGATCTCCGCCGCCCCCATCCGCCAGTGCTGCATCGCGAGCCGGCGGAAGCCCGGCCACGCCAGCGTCTGCCGCACGTCGGCGGCGACGATCGTCCGCCGCCGGTACCCCTCGCGGGCCAGCGCGGGCACCGCGTTCGGCCCGATGTCCACCCGGCCGCCGACCCTGCGGGTGAAGTGCACGCCCAGGAACGGGTACCCCGGGTCCGGCACGGGATAGATCAGCCCGCGGACGAGGTGCGCGCGCTCCGGCCGCAGCGCGAAGTACTCCCCGCGGAACGGCACGATCGCCGGCTCGGCATCGTCCCCGGCCCACCGCGCCACGACGTCGGAGTACAGCCCGGCGCAGATGACCAGCCGGTCGAAGCCGAGCGTCTCGGTGTGGGTCCCGCGCTCGGCGCTGACCTCGACCGAGCCGTTCCGCTGCCGAATCCCGGCGGCTCGAAGGCCCAGCCGCACCCGCCCGCCCCGGGCGGCGAGGTCCTTGGCGTACGCCTCGGCGACCGCCACGAAGTCCGTGATCGCCGTCCGCGGGGAGTGCAGCGCGGCCACCCCGGACGCGTGCGGCTCGATCTCCCGCAGCCCGTCGCCGTCCAGCCGCCGCAGGTCCGGAACGCCGTTGGCCTCGGCCCGCTGCCGGATGCTCTCCAGCCCGTCCATCTCGGAGTCGTCCACCGCCACGACCACCTTGCCGCACTCCTCGTACGGCAGGCCGCGCTCGGCGCAGTACTCCCTGAGCATCGACGCGCCCCGCCGGCACAGCCTGGCCTTCAGCGATCCCGGCGGGTAGTACAGCCCCGCATGCACGACCCCGCTGTTGTGCCCGGTCTGGTGGGCACCGATCCGGGTCTCCTTGTCGAGGACGGTGATCTCGACGCCGTCCAGCACCTCGGCCAGCCGGCGGGCGACGGCCAGGCCGAGGATGCCCGCCCCGATCACCCCGATCCGCTGCACACCGCTCTCCCGCATGCCGCCCTTTGACCTCGTTTCACTACCTCATTACGGATAAGTCATACAGACTCACCATCCGGTACTGCGCTGCTATGTTCCGCCCGATAGGTGCGGTAGGTCACCTCGGCCCCAGGCGATGTGCGCCCCTGGCCTACGGGAAGGTCCACCGACGATGACGGACTCCCAGTTCATCCCTGCCAACCCCGAGACAACCACCGCCCGGCGCGGGCGCAGAGCCGTTCTGACCGCCGGGGCGACGGCAGCCATCGGCGCCGTCGGTATGGCGCTGGCCGACCCCGCCGAGGCAGCCGCGGGTTCCGCGTTGCTGCTGGGGCGGAGCAACTCCGCCGGTAGCTCGGCCACCGCGGTCTCGACCACCACCACCGGCACCGCCTTCGGTGTCACGGCCACCGCCGGCCACGGGCTCGTCGGCGTCGCCAAGCTGAACAACAAGTTCGGCATCCTCGGCCGCAACGATGCCACGACGGCCGGCACCGGTGGCGCCGTCCTGGCCGACGGGAAGACCAACCCCGGTCTGGTCGGGCGGACCGCCAATCGGAACACCTACGGCATCGTCGCCCTCAACACGGGCACGGCTCTGGGCGATTCGGGGGCTCTGGTCGCCGAGGGTGGCGTGAATGTGGGAGTCGTCGCCTTCACCGACGCGCCCGCGGGCGCCAACACCCAGCCGGCAATCTTCGCCGACGGTGGCGCCGGCGCCTGGGCGAGCTGGTTGATCGGCGACGAGCAGCTGGACGGCGTGCTCTTCGCCGCGGTCAGCATGGTCGGCGTGCACGACGCCGCGGCCGCGAACGCCGTCGGCTACCGGGAGGTCGTCTCCGGCGAGAGTCCCATCCACACCCAGTCGGGACGGGCCACGTTGGGCGCAACCGGCGCTACCGCGGTGGACCTCAGTGCGACGTTCCTGGACGCGGTCGACCTCCCCAACGCCACGACGTCCGTTCAGCTCACCGCCATGGGTTCCGCCATGCCGAATCTCGCCGCCACGATCACGGAGACCGGCTTCGCGATCACCGGTGGCGCGATCGCCGGCTCGGTCAGCTGGACGGTCACCGCGCCGCGGCGGGCCCTGACCGCTGTGGCCGCAGCGGCGGCAGCGAAGACGTCGGCGGCGCGGACGTCGCCGGCAAGCCGCCGCACGGCCGGCGCCCCGCAGCGAGCCCCCGCCTGAGCCGAGCGATCGGGCGTGGTCACCAGCCAACCTCGCCGGTCGAATGGGGGTGCCGGAGGCCGAACTCGGCGTTCACCACAACCATTTGACCGGCGAGGTTCCGTGTGAGTCTCTTGCGTGGCGGTGGGCTCGCCGAGGTTTCCGGCCGAGCGCCCTCGGGCCGACTGCGCGGCATCGCCCCGACCCCGACTGTGCGGCATCGCACCCATCCCCGATGCGCACGGTGTGACACCGTGCTCTTCTGGTGCCCACGGTGTCACACCGTGCTCGCGGAGGCCGCCGACGTAGGCTCGAAGGCGTGCCCGACCCGTCGACGTACCGCCCGCGCACGGGCGAGATCCCCGAGTCCCCGGGCGTCTACCGGTTCCGGGACGCCGCCGGGCGGGTGATCTACGTCGGCAAGGCGATCAACCTGCGGTCCCGGCTCAACTCCTACTTCGC
Source organism: Actinomycetota bacterium (assembly GCA_046734255.1). Lineage (GTDB taxonomy): Bacteria > Actinomycetota > Actinomycetes > Actinomycetales > Kineosporiaceae > JBKPQU01. The sequence continues at coordinate 5,140 of JBKPQU010000408.1, read as the reverse complement.
CGACCTCGCCTGCCTGCACCCGAGGACCCAGACGATGGTCACCACCGCCGCCGGCCTGGACTGGACCGTCGTCGCCAACGAGGTGGAGGCGCTCCAGCTCGAGTACTCCTGGATCAAGGAGTTCGACCCGCGGTTCAACGTCAAGTACCGGGACGACAAGTCCTACCCCTACCTCGCGGTGACGATGGGGGAGGAGTTCCCGCGGGTGCAGGTGATGCGCGGCGCCAAGCGCAAGGGCACCCGGTACTTCGGCCCGTACGCCCACGCCTGGGCCATCCGCGAGACCGTCGATCTCCTGCTGCGGGTCTTCCCGGTGCGCACGTGCAGCAACGGCGTGTTCAAGCGGGCGGGCCAGGTCGGCCGGCCCTGCCTGCTCGGCTACATCGACAAGTGCTCGGCGCCCTGCGTCGGCCGGGTCGACGCCGACGAGCACCGCCGGCTGGCCGAGGACTTCTGCGACTTCATGTCCGGGCAGACCCAGCGCTTCGTCCGCCGGCTCGAGGCGCAGATGCGCGGCGCCGCGGCGGAGCAGGACTACGAGCGGGCGGCCCGGCTCCGCGACGACATCCAGGCGCTGAACCGCGCGACCGAGCGCAACACGATCGTCCTCCCGGACGGCACGGACGCCGACGTGTTCGGCCTCGCCGAGGACGACCTCGAGGCCGCAGTCCAGGTGTTCCACGTCCGCGACGGGCGGGTGCGCGGCCAGCGCGGGTGGGTGGTCGAGAAGGTCGAGGACGTGACCACCGCGGACCTGGTCGAGCACCTCCTGCAGCAGGTCTACGGCGACGCCGGCGGCGAGGCGGTTCCCCGCGAGGTGCTGGTCCCGGCCACCCCGCCGCTGCTGGACGAGGTCGAGACCTTCCTCGGCGGCATGCGGGGGTCACGGGTCGCCGTCCGGGTGCCCCGCCGCGGCGACAAGCGGGCCCTGATGGAGACCGTCACGCGCAACGCCACCCAGGCGCTCGCGCTGCACAAGGTCCGCCGTGCGGGCGACCTGACCAGCCGGTCCCAGGCGCTGCACGAGCTGCAGGAGGGCCTGGGCCTGGCCGAGGCGCCGCTGCGGATCGAGTGCTTCGACGTGTCCAACATCTCCGGCCAGCACGTGGTCGCCTCGATGGTGGTCTTCGAGGACGGCCTGCCCCGCAAGAGCGAGTACCGCCGGTTCACCATCCGCGGCACCCAGGGCATGGACGACGTCTCGGCCATCCACGAGGTGATCACACGGAGGTTCCGCCGGATGCTCGGCGAGCAGGCCGAGGACGCCGAGGAACCCGGAGACGGCATGGTCGCCTCGCCCGGGGAGGAGGGCGCGGGCGGCCCGATCGACCCCGAGACCGGGCGCCCGCGGAAGTTCGCGTACCCGCCGAACCTGATCGTCGTCGACGGCGGGCAGCCGCAGGTGACCGCCGCGGCCCGGGCGATGGCCGAGGTCGGCGTCGCCGACATCGCGCTGTGCGGGCTGGCCAAGCGGCTGGAGGAGGTCTGGCTGCCCGACCAGGACCTGCCGGTGGTGCTGCCGCGCAGCAGCGAGGGCCTCTACCTGCTGCAACGGGTCCGCGACGAGGCCCACCGGTTCGCGATCACACACCACAGGCAGCGGCGCAGCCGGGCGATGACCGCCAGCGTGCTGGACGACGTCCCGGGCCTCGGCCCCGCCCGGAAGAAGGCCCTGCTGTCCCGGTTCGGCTCGGTCCGCAAGCTGCGCGCCGCCGCCGTCGAGGATGTCTCCACCGTCCCCGGGATCGGCCCCGGCCTGGCCGCCGCCGTGGTCGCCGCGCTGGCCGGCAGGGCGGGCGGCGAGGCGGCCGCGGTGGACACGTCCACCGGTGAGATCATCGACTGAGCCGGAGCTCGGCTGTCGGGTCAGGCGGGGGGCCCACCAGGAAGGATCGGGGAGCCGACGTGTCGTCAGCGCAGGAGATCGGCGGGCCGTCGTCCGAACAGCAGCACGCGGACGAGGAGTCGGGCCCGCTCGAGCTGCTCGTGATCACGGGGATGTCCGGGGCGGGCCGGTCGACGGCGGCCCGCGTGCTCGAGGACGTCGGCTGGTACGTCGTCGACAACCTGCCTCCGCAGCTCATCCCGGACCTGTTCGACCTGACCCGGCAGGCCACGCCCGCCGTCCGCCGGATCGCGGTGGTCATCGACGTCCGGAACCGGTCGTTCTTCGCGCACCTGCGCGACGCCGTCCGGGCCGCCGAGGCGCGGGAGATGTCCACCCGGACGCTGTTCCTGGACGCCACCGACGAGGCCCTGGTCCGGCGGTTCGAGTCCGTCCGCCGGCCCCACCCGCTGCAGGCCGACGGCACGATCCTCGACGGCATCGCCCGGGAGCGGAAGCTGCTCGCCGACCTCCGGGACGAGACCGACACCGTGATCGACACCTCCCGGCTCAACGTGCACCAGCTGAGCAGCAAGATCTTCGACATCTTCGGCGCCTCGCACGCCCCCGGCATCCGCCTGGCGCTGATGTCGTTCGGCTTCAAGTACGGCATCCCGGTGGACGCCGACCACGTGGCCGACGTGCGCTTCCTGCCCAACCCCCACTGGGTCCCGGAGCTGCGCCCGCGCACCGGCCTGGACCCCTCGGTGAGCCGCTACGTGCTGGCCGCCGAGGGCGCGGAGGAGTTCCTCGAGCGGTACGCCGCGATGCTCGAGCCCGTTCTGGCCGGGTATGTGCGGGAGAACAAGCGCTATGCCACGATCGCGGTGGGCTGCACCGGGGGCAAGCACCGCTCGGTGGCGCTGGTGGAGGAGTTGGCGGCACGGCTGTCCGGGCCCGAGGTGGGGGTGACCACTGTGCACCGGGATCTGGGGCAGGAGTGACGAGCGGACCGGTCGTGGTGGCCCTCGGCGGCGGGCACGGGCTGGCCGCCTCGCTCGCCGCTCTGCGGCACCTCACCGACCGGCTGACCGCTGTGGTCACGGTGTCCGACGACGGCGGCTCGTCCGGGCGGTTGCGCCGCGAGCTCGGCGTGCTCCCGCCCGGGGACCTGCGGATGGCGCTGAGCGCCCTGTGCGACGACAGCGAGTGGGGCGAGCTGTGGCGGGACGTCATGCAGCACCGCTTCGCCAGCGCGGGCGCGCTGCACGACCACGCGATGGGCAACCTGCTGATCGTCACGCTGTGGGAGCTGCTCGGTGATCCCGTGGCCGGCCTGGACTGGGTGGCCCGGCTGCTGGGTGCCCGCGGCCGGGTGCTGCCGATGGCCGGGGTCCCGATGGACATCGAGGCCACGGTCCTCGGCATCGACCCGGACGACCCGGACACCCTCACGACCGTGCGCGGCCAGGTGGCCCTGGCCACCACGCCGGGTCGGGTGGCCGGCGTCCGGCTCGTGCCGGAGGAGCCGCCGGCCTGCCCGCAGGCGGTGGACGCCGTCGCCGAGGCCGACTGGGTCGTGCTCGGCCCCGGGTCGTGGTTCACCAGCGTGCTGCCGCACCTGCTGGTCCCGGACCTGTCCGCCGCGCTGCAGGCGACCCGCGCCCGGCGCTGCGTCACGCTCAACCTCGGCCCGCAGGTCGGCGAGACCGAGGGGTTCGCACCCGAGACCCACCTCGAGGTGCTCGCCGCCCACGCGCCCGACCTGCGGATCGACGCCGTCCTCGCCGACCCCTCCTCCGTGGATGACATCAACAGCCTCGCCGACGTCGCCGCGACGATGGGCGCCCGGCTGCTGATCCGACAGGTCTCGGTCGGCGACGGCACCGCCCGGCACGACCCGCTGCGGCTCGCCGCCGCCTACCGCGACCTGTTCGTCGGCGTTATGGGCGACGTCGCCTCTCCCTGAACAGCCGGGAGCGGGGGTCGGACGAGCGGAGGAGGCTACGGCGCACGGGCTTCGGCGATGGCAGGATGTCCGCCATGGCTCTGACGGCCCTGGTAAAGGACGAGCTCAGCCGGCTCCAGATCACCAAGCCCTGCTGCCGCAAAGCCGAGGTGTCGGCGACCTTGCGCTTCGCGGGCGGACTGCACATCGTCAGCGGAAGGATCGTGGTCGAGGCCGAGCTCGACACCGGCAACTCCGCCCGCCGCCTGCGGCGGGACATCGCCGAGGTGTTCGGGCACGCCAGCGACGTCGTGGTGGTCGCGCCCGGCGGCCTGCGCCGGGGGAGCCGGTACGTCGTCCGCGTGGTCCGCGACGGCGAGTCGCTGGCCCGGCAGACCGGCCTGCTGGACGGGCGCGGGCGGCCGGTGCGGGGCCTCCCCCCGCACGTGGTCTCCGGCGCGACCTGCGACGCCGAGTCCGCCTGGCGGGGCGCGTTCCTCGCGCACGGCTCGCTGACCGAACCCGGCCGGTCCTCGGCGCTGGAGGTCACCTGCCCCGGCCCGGAGGCAGCGCTCGCCCTGGTCGGCGCCGCCCGCCGGATCGGCATCCACGCCAAGGCCCGCGAGGTGCGCGGTGTGGACCGGGTGGTGATCCGGGACGGCGACACGATCGGCGCGATGCTCACCCGCCTCGGCGCGCATGACGCCGTCCTGGCCTGGGAGGAGCGCCGGATGCGCCGCGAGGTGCGGGCGACCGCGAACCGGCTGGCAAACTTCGACGACGCGAACCTGCGGCGCTCGGCCCGCGCCGCGGTGGCGGCGGGAGCCCGGGTGGAGCGCGCGCTGGAGATCCTCGGGGCCGAGGCTCCGGACCACCTGCAGGCGGCCGGACGGCTGCGGCTGGAGCACCGCCAGGCCAGCCTGGAGGAGCTCGGCCAGCTCGCCGACCCGCCGATGACCAAGGACGCCGTCGCCGGCCGGATCCGCCGCCTGCTGGCGATGGCCGACAAGCGCGCGATCGAGCTCGGCATCCCCGGGACGGAGGCCAACCTCACCCCGGACATGCTCGACGCCTGAGAACCCCTAGGGTTGACCGCGAGACAGCACAGCAGACACGCGCCGGCCGCGGCGGCGCGCGACGGAGGGATCGCCGGTGACCGTACGAGTAGGAATCAACGGGATGGGCCGGATCGGGCGCAACTTCTACCGCGCTGTTCTGGCCGCGGATGCGGACATCGACGTGGTGGGCGTCAACGACCTGATCGACGCCAAGACCCTGGCTCACCTGCTGAAGTACGACTCGATCCTGGGCCGTTTCCCGGGCGAGGTCTCCGCGACCGACGAGGACATCACGGTCGGCGGTCACAC
>JBKPQU010000407.1:0-6467 GCA_046734255.1 Actinomycetota bacterium | reverse complement strand
TGCCCACGCTCCTCGAGAGGGTCGAGCGATCGTTCACCCCGGCGTCCCCTCGCCGCATCGAGATGGGCGCGCCGCTGACCCAGCGCGAGCTTGCGGTCCTGCGGCTCCTCTCCAGTGCGCTGTCGAAACGGGAGATCGGTCGCGAGCTGTTCGTCTCGGAGAACACCGTCAGGACGCACGTCCAGTCCGTCTATCGGAAGCTGGAGGTCGCGACCCGGGCGGAGGCCGTGCAGCGCGCCGGCGAGCTGGGCCTGATCCCGACGGGGGCGGTTGGTGAGACCCTGCTCAACAATGCGATCCCTGCGTTTCCCGACTGATCACCGGCGACGGTTCGCGGGGAAGAGAGCCGTCGCCGTCCTCCTCGCGGCCGCTGTCGTGGGCGGCTGCAGCGGCTCCGGGCGGACGCACTCGTCGCAGCCCACCCGCCCGAGTGAGGCCGTCACCGGCGGCGCCTCCGCGACCGCCAGGGGCCCGGCTCCGGTGGGTATGGGCGGCGCCGCAGGTTCCACGTACACGAAGGTGCTGGTGATCGTCGAGGAGAACAAGACGTACCCCGACGTGATCGGCAGCTCCGCGGCGCCGTACCTCAACCACCTCGCCACCACGTACGGCCTGGCGACCGAGATGAACGCCGCGTACCGGGTCGGGTGCCCCTCGCTGGCCGCCTACATCATCCTGACCAGCGGGTCGGACCACGGGATCTGCGACGACGACGCCCCCGCGGATCACCCGCTCGGCGGGAGCAACCTGTTCGGGCAGGTGGCTCAGTCGGGTCTGTCCTGGCGGGCGTACGCGGAGTCGATGCCGGCGAACTGCACGGCGCGCAACGCCGCTCTGGGGCGATACCTGGTGCGGCACGTGCCGGCCACCTACTACCTCAGCGAGCGGGACCGGTGCAGGCGGTGGGCCGTGCCGATGGGTTCGGTGGGCGCCGGTGCCCTGCATGACGACCTCGTCGCCGGCCGGCTGCCCGCGCTCTCGTTCCTGACACCCAATGCGTGCAACGACATGCACGGCGCGCTCGGCTGCAACAACCGCACGGTCGCGCGTGGCGACCGGTGGCTGGCCGGCTGGATGCCGGCCATCATCGCCGGCCCCGACTACCGCGCCGGGCACCTCGTGGTGATCCTCACGTGGGACGAGGGATCGGACATCAGCAACCACATCCCGACCCTGGTGATCTCGCCGTCCACCCACCGGATCCGGGCCGGCACCCCGTGGACCCAGTGCTCGATCCTGCGCACGGTCGAGGAGATCCTCCAGGTGCCGCTGCTCGGCTGCGCCGCGAGCGCCTTGTCCATGCGGTCGGCGTTCCTGGTGTGAGCCCCAGCGGGATTCACGACGCCGGCGCGATGGAGAGATGGACCTCGTCGCCGACGGCGGCGCCGCCGGCCTTCAGTGCCGCCTTGCTGACGCCGACGCAGAAGCCGCCGCCCGCCACGAGCATGGTGCTCCCGGTGAACGGTGACCCGTTGAGGTGGCCGGTGACGCGCATCTGCCGGCGGCCGCCGAGGCCGGCCACGAGGTCCGCGGGGATGTCCACCACGGCGACCCCGCCCGGCTTGTCCTCGCGCCACCGGCGCACCCGTCCGCTGAAGGTGACCACGGGCTCAGCCTGGCATGAAGCAGTCCGCTGGGTCGGCATCCCCTGAGGCATCACCCCAGAGCCCGGTGCTCACTGAACGCCGCATTGCTCGTCGAACGCCGCCGACACACGATCGCGCCGGGATGGCGAGCGGCTTCGGGCGAGCAAACCGGCGTCCGGTGAGCAAGGGGCCTCGGCGGCCGTGGACTGCGCCTGGCCACGGGCGCTCCCCTCGGAGGTGACTCACAGGGATCATCCAGGAGTCTCCCAGCACTGCACGGCACCTTTGTCCATGAGCGCTTCGCTCCCACGTCAGAGCGCAGCCCCTGAGCAGCCGGTCCCTGTGGACGTTCCCCCCAAGGCCCACAGGGCACCGGCCACCAGTCGTTCCAGTCGACTACACGCCCGCGGCGACACCGGCGATGCTGCGCAGCGCCGCGGTCCCGGGCACGAAGTACCCGTCGTGACCATGGGCGTCGGCGACGTCCAGCGGCAGCGCCCCGAAGTCGGCGGCGCTCGGGTTGCGGCCGTGCCCCAGGCCGAACACGCGGATGTCGGGCAGCCGGCGGGTCCAGTCCGAGGGGTCCGAGCCGGCCCACACGCGCGCCCGCGCGCGCAGGTCCCGGCAGCGCGCCACATCGAGGCCCGGGCTGCCGATCGCGACCATGTCGGTGACCGCAGCCGGCAGCCGGCGGGCGGCGTACCCGGCCACGAGGCTGCCGTAGCTGTGCCCCACGACGACGATCGTTGCCTGCGGCGCCTGCACGGCGAGCCCACGCACGAACGCCACCAGCTCGTCGGCGCCGAGCCGGGCGCGGTCCGACCGCGCGGCGTCCAGGCCGATGCCTTGCGGCGGCAGGTATCCGAGCCAGGCCACCACCGCGACGTTCGGGCCCACCATCGCCCGGAGCTGCCGCGCCTGCCACCCCGGCGCTCGGCGGCGCACGCCGCCCAGGCCGCGGTCGAAGTCCACCAGCCGGGTGTCGACGCCGGGCACGAGGACGGCGATCCGCCGCGCGGTGCTCGGGTCGCCCAGCACCTCGACGACACGGCCGGTGCCGGCCCGGTCGAACAGCAGCAGCTGCCGGCCCGCGTAGGCCGGACCCGCCAGCAGCGCGTTGGCCCGGTACCGGACGGCCAGCGGCGCGCCGTCCAGCGCGCCCACCTCCGCGGGGTGCTCGTCGGCGAACCGGTCGGCGGCGTCCGGAGACATCCGGGCGAACTCCTGGGCCACCCGGGTCTCGGGCCACGAGGCCGTCCCGGACGTCGATCCGGACGGCGTGACCGGTGTCGTGCACGAACCAGTGGCGACCGGCACGGCGTCGGGGAGCACCGGCGGCGGCGCCATCGGGACGCCGACCAGGAAGGTGCCGACCGAGGCGACGGCGAGCAGCGAGCGGACCGTGCGGTGAAGGCTCTCCAGGTTCACGCCGCGGACGCTATGGACCGCTGACCTGCGGTTTCGTCACTCCGGAGAGCCCATTTCGGGTAGCTCTCGAGAGCTACTCGCCCGGCACCACCAACCCACTCTCGTAGGCCAGCACGACTGCCTGAACCCGGTCCCGGACGCCCAGCTTGGCCAGCAGCCGGCTCACGTGGGTCTTCACGGTCTGCTCGGCGACGACCAGCTCGTCGGCGATCTCCTGGTTGGACAGGCCGCGGGCGATCAGCCGGAGCACGTCGGTCTCCCGCGGGGTCAGCCCGCGCAGCACGGCGGCCTGCGCCGGCTGGGCACGCCCGTGGCCGCGGGTGACGAAGTCCGCGATCAGGCGCCGGGTCACCGACGGCGCCAGCAGCGCGTCGCCGGCGGCCACGACCCGGACGGCGTGCACGAGATCGGCGGCCGGCGCGTCCTTGAGCAGGAACCCGCTGGCGCCGGCCCGCAGCGCCTCGAAGACGTAGTCGTCCAGGTCGAACGTGGTCAGCGCGAGCACCCGGGGCAGGTGCCCGCCGGCGGGCCGGTCCAGGATGGCCCGGGTCGCGGCCAGGCCGTCCATCAGCGGCATCCGGATGTCCATCAGCACGACGTCCGGCGCCTGGTCGCGGACCACCGTGACGGCCTGCGCGCCGTCGGCCGCCGTGGCCACCACGTCGATGTCCTGCTGGGCACGCAGCAACGCGGCGAAGCCCTCGCGGACCATCGCCTGGTCGTCGACGATCACCACCCGGATCAGGCGACCACCGCCCTGGTCACGGCGCCGCCCCGGCCAGCGGCAACCGCGCGTGCACCTCGAACCCGCCGTCCGGGGTGGGACCGACGGTCAGCTCGCCGTCGACCGCCGCCACCCGCTCGCGCATGCCCGCGAGCCCGAGTCCGGCCGGGCCGGGCCCCTCATGGCCTGCCTGCGCCGTAAGGCCGGACGGCGCGTTGCGCACCCGGATGTCCAGCGCACCGGCGTCCGTCGCGCCCGTCGCGTCCGGCGCCTCTGGCGCGTCTGGCCCGTCCTGCACGGTGGGCGCCGCGCTCACCGATACCCACACGGGCGCGCCCGGCGCGTGCCGGGCCGCGTTGGCCAGTGCCTCCTGCACGATCCGGTACCCGGTCAGCCCCACGGCGGCGGGGGCGTTCGCCGCCGGGTCCAGCTCCAGGTGCACGTCGGTGCCGGCCGTGCGGGCAGCATCGACCAGCGCCGGGATGTCGGCGAGCTGGGGCTGCGGGGCGAGTGCCGCCTCCTCGTCGTCGCTGCGCAGCACGCCCAGCACCCGGCGCATCTCGGCGAGCGCCTGCCGGGCGCCGGCCGAGATCTCGGCGAACTCGGCCCGCACCGATTCGGGCAGGTCGTCGTCGACCCGGTACGGCGCGGTCTCGGCGCGCACCGCGAGCAGCGACATGTGGTGTGCCACCACGTCGTGCAGCTCGCGGGCGATCCGGGTGCGCTCGGTGAGCACGGCGCTGCGCTCCTCCTCCCGCGCCAGGGTCCGTTGCACGGCCCGGCGCTGGCGGATCTGGTCGGCCACCACCATGAGCAGCGCGGGGAGGGCGATGACCGGTCGGTCCGTGGCCGGTAGGGCCAGCACGATACCCACCAGCGAGATCGCCCCGACCCACAGCACGACGGGCAGCGGGCGCGTGAGGGCGACCGCGACGAGCGTGGCGGTGAACACCAGCGCCTGCGCCGGGTTGGTGGGCCAGTCGGTGCCGTGGCCGAGCAGCTCACCGAGCACTCCGGCCACGAACGCGATCCGCCAGGCCAGCAGCGGCCGGCGCAGGAGCACGGCCACCGGTGCCGCGCCGAGCACCAGCACCGCCTTCTGCAGCAGCGAGGCTTCGGGGCGACCGGCCACCGCGACCCAGGCCAGCAGGGCGGCGAGCACGGGCATCAGCCGGACGACGTGCATGCGCCAGCCGTTGTCCGGCGCGGCTCCCCAGCGCAGCGGCGGCTCGTTGCGGTACACCGCGTCGCGCAACGCGTCACCGGCTGCCTGGACGGCGGCGCGCACGCGCCCGGTGTCTGTGGCGTCGCCCAGTTGCGGGTCGTCGACCTCGCTGGTCACGGCCCGAGGCTAACCAGCGGCGGCGCGTTCCCGCGTCCCTCCCAGGAGGGAATCGCGAGCGCCCGAGGTGCTACTCCAGAGGGACGTCCGGCGGGTCGATGAGGTCAGCGGGCGCCGTACTCCTCGTCGGTGACGTGCTCTCCCCAGGCCGTCTCCGGCCGTGCGTCGCCGGGGACGGCCTCGGTGATGGACAGGTGGATCATGAAGTGGTCGCGCGCGGCGCCGTGCCAGTGCCATTCGTCGGCGGACGCGTGGACGATGTCACCGGCGCGGATCTCCTCGACCCCGCCGCCGCGGGACTGCACCAGCCCCCGGCCCTCGGTGACGTAGAGGGTCTGCCCGACGGCATGGGAGTGCCAGGCGGTGCGGGCGGACGGGGTGAAACGGACGGCGCTCACGCGGACGCGTGAGGGTTCCTCGCCCCGGACGATGGCATCGAGCCAGACGTCACCGGTGAACCACTCGGCCGGCCCCTTCGCGGTCGGTTGCTTGGGCTGGATGGGCACAGTTGCCTCCTTCGGGCACGTCGAGCCTCCAATTTTCATCCGCTAGGGGTGAGGTCTTGGTTCCGGCTGGGCAAGGATCGTGGTGACGTGACCACCATGCCGACCATGCCGACCATGCCGCCGGCGGAACGGCGCCGACTGATCGCCATCGGGTTGTCCCGGGCGCTGGCGGTCACGATCGCCCTGGTCGCCCTGTACTTCGTCGTCCCTCTCGAGCGGCTCGCCGGCGTTCCGCTGGTGGTGAGCCTCGGCGTCGGGCTGCTCGTCCTGGTCCTCGTGACGGTCTACCAGGTCCGAGCGATCATCCGGGCGCGCCATCCGGCGACTCGCGGGATCGAAGCGGTGGCCGCCACCGTCCCCCTGTTCATCGTGCTGTTCGCGGCCGCGTACTTCATCATGTCGCAGGGCGACCCAGCCAACTTCAACACGCCCGTCCTGACCCGCACCGACACCCTGTACTTCACCGTGACGGTCTTCGCGACGGTCGGGTTCGGCGACATCACGGCGACCAGCGAGGTGGCGCGAGGGCTCGTCACCGTCCAGATGCTCCTTGACCTGATCGTCCTGGGCGCGGTGGTACGGGTCTTCATCGGTGCCGTTCGGATCGCGCGCGAGTCGGCGCAGGCGGACCCCGCCATCTCGCCCGCACCGACGGACCCCCAACAGGGAGGCCGCCGGACCTGACCTGGCCCGCCTGCGCTGAGCCGGTCTATGCCTCGCCGAGGACCTCGCGCAGCCTCGCGGCGAAGGCGTCGGGCTTGCCATCCTGGCCGTACTCGCCGCCGAGAAAGCCGCCGTGGTTGCTGGGGAAGGTGACCGGCGGCGTACCGAGCCCCTGGGCCACGCCCTCACCGCCCCGATGGGCCATCTCGCCCTCGGAC
>JBKPQU010000406.1:0-10304 GCA_046734255.1 Actinomycetota bacterium | reverse complement strand
TGCTGTCCAGCAGAGGAGCACCGCGGTTCCCTGTGACGGCGACGGCACCGCCGGGGACCGCGTGCAGGCGATGTACGTGGTCGCAGCCGATCGTTCCAACCGGTTCGCCGCGATCGCACCGTCCATCCGCGCGTGGGCGGCGGGTGTGGACGACGTCGTCAACCGCTCCGCCGCGCTGACCGGCGGCGTGCGTCACGTCCGCTTCGTCACCACCGGCACACCACAGACCGGGTGCACCGCGAAGGTGGCGCAGGTCGTCGTGCCCAAGGGCTCGACCAGGAGTTTCGACGCCACGATCGCGGCCGTCCGCGCGAAGGGGTACGACTCGGACACCCGCAAGTACCTCATGTGGGTGGACGCGAACGTGTACTGCGGGATCGCGGAGGTCTACAGCGACTCCCGTCCCACCCAGGACAACTTCAACAACGGCTACTCCTCGCAGTTCGCCCGGATCGACTCCGCCTGCTGGGGATTCGGCAACTCGGTGGAGGCGCACGAACTCGCGCACACCCTCGGCGCGGTGCAGGGCGACGCGCCGCACCACACGCTCTACGGCCACTGCTTCGACGATTACGACCGGATGTGCTACGACGACGGCTCGGGCATCGCGATGCACCAGGTCTGCCCGGCGGCACGGGAAAGCCTGCTGGACTGCCGTGCCGACGACTACTTCTCCACCGCGCCGCCAAGGGGTTCCTACCTCGCGACGCACTGGAACATCGCCAACAGCCGGTGGCTCATCGCCGGTGGCCAGAATGCGGGCGCCTCGCCCTCGGTCAGCCTGTCGTCGAACCCGATGGTGCCGGGACTGCCCACCCAGGTCTCGGCCAGCGCCGCCGTTCCGGACGGGCGGCGCGTCATCTCCGTGCGGTTCACGTCCAGCGAGACGTCCTGCCGGCTGTTCCACGCGACCGCCACCGCCACCCAGGTCACGATGATCTGTCCGGCCGGTCTCGACACCGCGCCGTCCGTCCGGGCCACCGTCATCGACAGCACGAGTCGGACCGCGAGCGCGACCACGGTCGTATCGCTGGACTCCAGTGCGCGACCCGCGTCGCTGACGTTGCTCGTCGACGGTGAGCGGGCAGACGCCGGTGCGTGGTGCCCGATCGCAGGCACGCTCACCGCCCGGCTGGTCGACGACGCGACCGGCAAGCCGGTCGCGGGCATTCCGGTGAGCTTCACCCGTCAGCGGGGCAACCAGCCCGCTGCACCGTTCACCACCACGACCACCGGCCTGACCCGGACCGCGCGCGTCACCACCGGGCTCACCGCCGATGTGCTGGGCGCGGACTCCAAGGCCACCGGGCCGTGGGCGGCGGGCAGCGCGAGCACGGGCCAGGCCCTGCGGATCCGCCCGTGCGTCGCCCGGCTCACCACGTCGGCATCGGCGAGGTCGATCCGCGCCGGAGGCGCCGTCTCGGTGCAGGGCACGCTCCGCGGAATCGCCGACGCGCACAGCACTCCCGCGGTCGGGCAGCGCATCCTGATCGAGATCCTGCCGCGAGGGAAGAAAGCCACGCTCGTGGGCCGGGCCACCGTCTACGCCGACGGGCGATGGCACGCGGTGGTCAGGCCGAAGGTCTCCGGTTGGCTGGTGGTCCGCTTCGTGGGCGCCCCGGGACTCCGGCCGGTCGCCGTCCGAGCAGCCGCGCTGACCGTGCGCCCCGTCGCTTCTCGCTGACCCGGTCCCGGGCTCCCGCGCCGCGGCCGGGTGCGGGACGATGGCCGCCGGCCGTCATCCGGGAGGACAACGATGGGCAGGTACTGGCATCCGTTCGCTGACATGGCAGCGGTCGAGGCGGGCGGCGAGCTGGTGGTGGCCGGCGGCGAGGGAGCCTATGTCGTCGACGAGGCGGGCCGCCGCTACTTCGATGCCATGGCGGGCCTGTGGTACTGCAACGTCGGCCATGGCCGCGCCGAGCTGGCCGAGGCTGCCGCCACGCAGATGCGCCGGCTGGCCGCCTACTCCACCTTCGGCGACGTCGGCGTGCGACCGGCGCTCGAGCTGGCCGAGCGGCTGGCCGAGATCGCGCCGGTGCCGGACAGCCGCGTCTTCCTCACCAGCGGCGGTTCGGACTCGGTCGACACCGCGGTCAAGCTCGTCCGGCGGTACTGGCAGCTGAGCGGTCGGCCGGACAAGACCATCGTGATCAGCCGCCGGCACGCCTACCACGGCATGCACGTGGCCGGCACCAGCCTTTCCGGCATCCCCGCGAACCGGCTGGGGTACGGCGCGCTGCTGGGCGAGACCGTTCAGGTTCCGTGGGACTCGGTCGGCGACCTGGCCGCGGTGCTCGACGCCCTAGGTCCCGAACGGGTGGCCGCGTTCTTCGTCGAGCCGGTGATCGGTGCGGGTGGTGTCTTCCCGCCACCCGCGGGCTACCTCGAGGGAGTGGAGAAGGTCTGCCGCGACCGCGACGTCCTGCTGGTGGTGGACGAGGTCATCACCGGATTCGGGCGGATCGGCGGAGCATGGTTCGGCGCGACCCGGTTCGGCCTGCACCCGGACGTCGTCACCGGCGCCAAGGGCGTCACCAGCGGCTACCTGCCGCTCGGAACGGTGCTCGTCGCACCGCGGGTGGCCGATCCGTTCTGGCGGAGCGGAAGCGGGGCCTGGCGGCATGGCTACACGTACTCCGGACACGCCACGGCGTGCGCGGTCGCGCTGGCCAACCTCGAACTGTTGCAGAAGGAGGACCTGCTGACCGCGGCGGCCCGGCTGGAACGTGACCTCGACGTCCAGCTCGCGTCCCTGGAGCAACACCCGCTGGTGCAGGAGGTTCGCCGCGGAACCGGTGCGCTCGCCGCCGTGCAACTCGACCCGGCGCTGCTGGTGGCCGATCCGGCACTCCCGAACCGCGTGATCCTGGCGCTGCGCGAGCACGGGGTGCTCTCCAGGGCACTGGCGGTCGGCGCGCTGCAGATCTCGCCGCCGTTCGTGACCAGCGAATCCGATGTGCGCTTCCTGGCCGAAGCGATCCAGGCCGCGCTGGAGGACGTCGCGCCGACGGCCGCGTGAGCCCGCCGGGGAACGCGGGGATGTGAGTGGGCAGATCGACCGAAACCGGTCGGACGCCGAAACGCCGATGGCCCGCCACGGATCGCGGCGGGCCATCGGCGGCAGTTGCTGTGAACTGCGCGGGGACTGAGCTGAACTCAGGCCTTCTTGGCGGTACGGCGGGCGGGCGTGCGGGCCGTCGACTTGCGGACGGTGCGGCGAGCCGCGGTCTTGGCGCCCGTCGTCTTGGCGGGGGCCTTGCGGGCGGGAGCCTTGCGCGCAGGGGCCTTGCGGGTGGCCCGCTTGGTCACGGCCTTCTTCGCGCCGGCCTTCTTGGCGGCGGTCGTCTTGGTCGCCCGGCGAGTGGTGGTCTTGCGGGCGGTCGTCCGGCGAACGGTGGTCTTGGCGGCCTTCTTGGCGGGCTCTGCAGCCACCGTCTGGTCGTCGAGCGCCGCGCCGGCGGCGTTCTTGCGCATCGAGGCGACGCCGTTGAGAGCGGATGCCTTGGTCGCGTAGTCCTGGGAAGTTGCGATCACCTGCCCGTTCGGAGCGAGCAGCGAGAAACGGAACTTGCCGCTCTTCTCCTTGCTGAGGGTGAACTTGGCGGGCACTGTGCCTCCTGTTGTTCTCGCCCGGGTCCTACCCCGGGTCGCTGCGACAACGATGACAGACGTTGGTCATGTGCATCGTCATCTCGTGGTGCTGACTTCGGCGCGTCGAGGCTTCGACGTCCGGCCGAGTCACTACATCGGTCGCCTTCTTCGCGGGATTGAGTGACTTCGCCCGAAGATTTTTACATCACCTTCGGGCGAAGTAACAGCCGACCCGGCGTTTGGTGCATGCACGTGTTGCGCCACAACGGTGACGTGCGACTCCTGCAGACGGTGGATGGCGTATGCCCGAAGGCGAGAAACGCGTTGTCCCACAATGGATACCTCGCCAGGAGACGGCGCGTGGTCAGCTCAGGATGTCCTTGCGGAGGAAGTGCCTCCAGGCGAGCGCAAGCAGGACGACGGCATAGCCGGTCGACCACAGCGCGCCGCGCACCATGCCCTGCCACGCGATGCTAGGTGCCAGGACGTCGGTCCATGCGTACGAGTAGTGCGTCGGGAGCCCCTGGCGCCAGTGACCGAGCGCCGTGACCGCGTCGAGGATGTTCGAAACGATCACAATCAGCACAGCGCCGCCGACGGCGCCGAGCGGGGCGTCGGTCCACACCGACAGCAGGAAGGCCAGCGCCGCGACGAACAGCAGGGACACCGCGATGTACCCGATCGCCACCGCCAACCTGGTCAGCGCCTGCCCTGCGCCGAACGAGGTTCCGAGCGGGCTGAGCAGGCCGGCCCAGCCGAAGAACAGGCCTCCGGCCAGGTAGCTCACCGCGGGAAGCAGGACGAGCGCGAAGCCGGAGTAAGCGAGGGCCACGGTGAGCTTGCGGCGCAGCAGGATCGATCGGGGCACAGGTGCGGCGAGCAGGTACCTCAGGCTTGACCAGCTCGCCTCGCTGGCGACCGTGTCCCCGGCGAAGAGCGCCACGACCACCACGAGCAGGAAGCCGGTGGCGGCGAACAGCGTGAAGAACGTGAAGTTCGCCGCGCCACGGGTGGCCAGGTCCACCAGCGCGGGCGCACCCGACGTCGAGTCGTCCGATCCGACCTCGAACGCCAGCACGAGCAGGAACGGCAGCACGACCAGGAAGCCCAGGGCGAGTTGCGTGCGGCGGCGGGAGGCCTGCCGCCTGATCTCGACGAGCACGGGCAGCGTGGCTCTGGCCCGGTATCCCTCGGCTGCGCCTTCCTGCGTCGGCGCGAGCGGTGCTCGCGCGGTGGACAGCCCGTCCGGTGAGCCCGTCGTCGGCATCCGCCTCAGCCCTCCTCCAATCGCGCCTGCTCGTGTGTCTGCACGGCGACTCCGTCACCCACGAGTGTCAGGAACGCCTCCTCGAGGCCGCGTTGCGGTGCAACGCGCTCGACTCGCAGGCCCGCATTGACCAGCGCACCGACGAGATCGGCGCGGACCGGGCGCGCGACGCGCACCAGCAGTCCGGCCGGGGTCGCGACGACGTCATGCACCCCGGCCACGCGGCGGGCGATGCCGACCGCGCGAGCGGGATCGTCGACGTCGACAGCGACGGTGCTCGCGACCGCGACAATGTCCTCCACCGGTCCGTGCGCGACCAGAGCACCCTGATGCATGACGACGACGTGCGTGCATGTCTGCTCGACCTCGGCCAACAGGTGGCTCGACACCACGACCGTCCGGCCTGACGCCGCGTACCGGGCCAGTACGTCACGCATCTGCCGGATCTGCGGCGGGTCAAGGCCGTTGGTCGGCTCGTCCAGCACGAGCAGATCCGGCAGTCCGAGCATGGCCTGGGCGATCGCCAGGCGCTGCTTCATCCCGTGGCTGTAGGTGCGCACCCGCCGGTGGACGTCGTCCCCGAGCCCCGCGACGTCCAGCGCCAGGTCGAGACATGCGTCCTGCGCAGGTCGTCCGGTGGCCCGCCAGTACAACTGGAGGTTGTCCAGCCCGGACAGGTGCGGCAGGAAGCCCGGTCCCTCGACGAACGAGCCGACCCGGGACAGCACCGCTGCGCCGGGGGTGACCGGTCGGCCGAAGACGCGCACCTCACCCTCGCTCGGATGGATGAGACCCATCACCATCCGCAGCGCGGTCGTCTTGCCGGCGCCGTTGGGACCGAGCAGCCCGACCACCTGACCGACCTCCACCCGGAAGCTCAGGTCGCTGACGGCCCGCAGCCCGCCGGGGTAGGTCTTGCCGAGCCCGGACAGCGCGAGCGGCACCTGCTCGAGCGTGCGGTCGACGTCCGCTCTGGCGAGCCTTCGCCTGCGCAGCACGAGGATCGCACCACCGAGCAGGACGGCGGCGAGCATGCCCGCGGCGATCAGAGCGAAGGTGAACGGCCGGACACCTCCGACCGTGGTCATCGCGACCTGCGGCAGCTGCACGCTCCGATCCCCGGCCAACCGGATCCGGTACGCCCGTGGGTCCTGCGGCACGGCGTATCCGGCATCCGTCGTCGCCAGCGCCACCCGCAGCCGGTGTCCGGGCGAGACGTCGAGGGCGATCGCCGGCAGCGCGATCGTCACGTCCCGCCCCTCCGGCGGCAGGTCGGTCAGGTGCACCGGTGCGACGAGCCCGCGCGGTTGCACAGCGGAACCGTCGTTCGCGACGTCCAGCAGCGAGCAGAACAGGACGACGTCACGGCTCGTCGAGGTGATGTGCACGGTGACCTCCCCCCCACCGACCACGGTGACCCGGTGGGTCAGCGGTGCGGTGTCGAAGGTGGCGCTCTGCCCGGGCAGCACGGCGAGGTCGCCGCCCAGCCCGAGGTCGGATGCGCCGAGCGCGCCACCGAACGCGAGGCCGGGCAGCGTGCTCACCGCCGCGGGAGCACCGCCCGGCGGCGAGACCGCGGTCTGCTGCGCACCGGACAGCGGCAGCCGCAACTCGTGCAATGCGGCCGAACCGGCGCGGCCCGGCAGGCCCGGATAGCCGGGGGCCGCACGCAGTTCCGGCACCGGTTCGCTGTCGGCGCTGGAGACCGCGGCCCCCTGGATCGCCGCCTCGAACCGGCCGTCGGCCCTCTGAGCGGTGCCCCGCAGGTACTGGTCGAGCCAGCCGATCGTCAGGTCCCGCATCCGCTGGACGTTGAGACCGGCGTCGTGGCCACCCGACACCCACGCCACCTTGACCGGAGTGCCGTGCGCGGCGATTCCGACCGCATTGGCGTCGCCCTCGGACAGCGGGAAGAGCGAGTCCGTCTCGCCCTGCACGAGCAGCGTGGGTGCGGTGATCCGGTCGAGCACCCGCGCCGGGCTGGAGGCGGCCAGCAACCGCAACGCGTTCTCGCTGGGAACGCCGGTCGTCGCGGCCCGGGCATAGTCCAGGCAGAGGTCGAGGGCTACCCGCCCGCACGCCCCCGTCGCGACGGTGGACGCCGATCCTTCCGATCGACCGGCGCCGGTGGCGCCGGTTCCGCCGAAGACCAGGCCCCCGAGCAGGTCCGCGGCCCACATGCGCTTGAACACACCCGGACCACCGGCCGGGATCACCTGCGCCGGCGTGCGTTGCGCGCCGGGCGCGACCGCGAACTGCGGGAACAGCGACTGGCGGAGGTCGTTCCAGGTGATGCTCGGCACGATCGCGTCCACTCGGCGGTCGGTCCCGGCCAGCAGCAGGGCCAGCGCGCCACCGTAGGACCCGCCGACCACTCCGACCCGCGGGTCGCCGGGCGCGTCCAGCCGCACCTCGGGACGGGCGGCCAGCACGTCCAGCATCCGCTGGGCGTCCTTGACCTCGTAGTCCGGCGAGTCCATGTGGATCAGCCCGCCGGAGCGGCCGAACCCGCGTGCCGTGTAGGCGAGCACGGCGTACCCGCGGGAGGCGAGCCACCGAGCATCCGCCGCGACGTCCGTCTTCGAGCCGCCGAACCCGTGAGCGATCAGGACGGCGGGCACCCGGCCGGCGACCCGCGGCAGGTACAGCGTGGCGTCGAGCGTGATCGCGCCCTGACCGGGCTCGGGGGTACCGGCCACGCGAAGGTCCTGCGTCCGGACGGCGTCACCCCGACGCTCGGCAAGCGCGAACCCGGCGATCCCCAGCACGAGCGCCGTCGCGACCAGGGCCGCGACCACCGTCCGATGCCCGGCGGCCACCCGCCGCCAGCGCACCAGCCTGCCCGGGCCGCCGTGCTCCCGCACACAGGCAACGTACGCCGCCTTCCTGACGGGCCCGCCACGCGCGGGTGGCGTCAAGAATCACCCTCCCGACGTCAGGGAGCCATCAAGATCGCTCAACCTGGGCGGCCCGGCGTGCTGATCTAGGTGGTGACCGGGCCCGACTCAGGCGTAATGGAATGAAGGAGCACCCGCCGGATGGCTGCCACGTGGATCGACCGGGCACCCTCCCCTGCCCCGCTCGCACCGCCGCCGCACCTGCCCCAAGGCATCGGCTACCGGTTCAAGGTGGCCCTGCTCGGCCGGGCGCTGACCCGCGACGCGGTGCCGCACCAGCGGCTGAGCAAGCGGCTGGCGCTCGGCGTCCTCGCCTCGGACTGCATCTCCTCCTCGGCGTACGGCACCGAGGAGATGCTGATCGTCCTGCTGCCCGTGTTCGGGATCGCCGGGCTGGCGATCCTGTTGCCGCTGACCGCGGTGATCCTCGTGGTGCTGACCATCGTCACGCTGTCCTACCGCGACGTCGTCACCGTCTACACCCGCACGGGCGGCTCGTACGTGGTGGCGCGGGAGAACTTCGGTCCGGTGGTGGCCCAGGTGGCCGCGGTGGCGCTGATGCTCGACTACATCGTCACCGTGGCGATCCAGAGCGCGGCCGGCACTGCCGCGCTCACCTCGGGCGTCCCCGCCCTGGCTCGGTGGAGCCTGGAGATCACCATCGGCTGGGTCCTGGTGATGTTCTATGGCAACCTGCGCGGGATCCGGGAGGCCGGGCGGATGTTCGCCCTGCCGACCTACCTGTTCGCAGGCTCGATGGCGGTCGTCCTGGTGACCGGCGTGGTGCGCGAGGTGATCGGCGATCTGCCGCGCTACCCCCTCGGCGGCCCCGGTGCGGTTCCCGCCGGTGCGGGGCACTCGGTGCTGACCTGGTTCGGCCTGTTCATCCTGCTGCGGGCGTTCGCCAACGGCGGTTCGTCGCTGACCGGGCTGGAGGCGATCTCCAACGGGGTCAGCGTCTTCCATCGGCCCGAGGGGCTGAACGCCCGGCGCACGTTGGTGGTGATGAGCCTGATCCTCGGCACGCTCGTCGCCGGCGTCTCGTGGCTCGCCCACCAGACGCACGCCCAGCCCTACCAGGCAGGGACGCCGACGGTGATCTCCCAGGTGGCGGCCGCGGTGTTCGGATCGAGCCACGCGGGGCACGCGCTGTTCCTGGTCGTCCAGCTGGCCACGCTGATGATCCTCTGGACGGGCGCCAACACCCCGTTCAGCGGCTTCCCGTTCCTCGCGAGTTTCGTCGCCGAGGACCAGTTCCTCCCCCGCCAGCTCACGCGTCGAGGCCACCGGCTGGCGTACTCGAACGGGATCATCGTGCTGACGCTGGCGTCGCTGGCGCTGCTGCTGGGCACCGGCGCGCACGTCGACAAGCTGGTCGCGTTCTACGCGATCGGCGTGTTCACCGGTTTCACCTTCGCCGGGTTCGGCATGGCGCGGTACTTCTCACGGCGACGGCGCGGTCCCTGGCGGATGAAGGTCGCGGTCAACATGACCTCGGGTGCGGTCTCGCTGCTGGTGGTCCTGGTCTTCGCCGTGGTGAAGTTCACCGAGGGCGCCTGGCTCGTTGTCCTGATCTTCCCGCTCGCGGTCGCCGTCCTGGTCCGGCTGAACCGGCAGTACCGCAGCGAGGCGGCCACGCTCGCGGTGGCGAGCACCTCGCCCAAGTGGGCGACGATCTCGCGCCACGAGGTGCTCGTGCTGGCGGACAGCGTCGACCTCGCCACGATCGCCGCCGTCCGGTACGCCCACAGCCTGCATCCGGCCTCCCTGCGCGCGGTGCACCTGGTGGTGGACGACGCGCACGCCGAGGAGTTGCGGACCGCTTGGTGCGCCCAGGCCTCGCTGCGCGACATCCCGCTGGACCTGATCGACTGCCCGGACCGTCGCCTCGTGCACGGCGTCGCTGAACTGGCGGCCCAGCGGGTGGGCGATCCCGGGATCGAGCTCACGCTGCTGCTGCCCAGGCGCTCCTACGGCCCGGTGTTCGGCCGCCTGCTGCACGACGGGACCGCCGACCAGATCGCGCGCGCGATCAGCCGGCTGCCCCGGGTCGTGGCCACGATCGTGCCGTTCGACGTCGCCGGCCTGATCGCCCGCCGGGAGGAGGCCGAAGAGGCACGGCGGCACAACGGCGCAGCCGTCGCTCCCCCCAGCGCTCGGGTGCCCGTCCAGGCGACGGTGTCGGGTTCGGTCGCTCCAGCGATCGAAGCGCCCACCCCGAACGGCACCCGCCGGTCACTCTCGCCGGACACCACGGAGCCGGCCACGCCGCCCGAGACAGCGCCGACGCCGATCAGCGGGCTGCAGTGGCGTCACCGGGCCGCGGTCGAGGGTCGGGTACGGACGGTCCGGGTGGCGGCGATGTCCGGCGCGCCGTGCCTCGAGGTCGAACTGTGGGACGACTCGGCCGGGGTGACGCTGGTCTTCTACGGCCGCAGGGGCATACCGGGGATCACTCCAGGGGCCGCGCTCGCGGCGGAGGGCATGGTCGGGGAGCGGCACGGCCGGGCGGCCATCGCCAACCCCCGCTACCGGCTGCTCGGCCC
>JBKPQU010000405.1:0-7489 GCA_046734255.1 Actinomycetota bacterium | reverse complement strand
TCGCGGCCGCCGCGGCGTCCAGCAGCCCCCGGCGCACCAGATCGGGCACCGCCCGGCACCCGGACGGGTCGGCCTCGCCCAGCGGCAGCCCCTCCGCCAGCCGCACGCCGAGCATCACCTGCTCGGTGTGCCGCTGGGCGGGGTCGAGCACCTCGCGCGCCTGGGCCGGGCTGCGGCCGGAGCAGATCCGCTCGGCGTAGGCAGCGGGATGCCGCACGTTCCACCACCGCACGCCGCCGACGTGCGAGTGCGCACCGGGCCCGACCCCCCACCAGTCGTCCCCCCGCCAGTAGCCGAGGTTGTGCCGGCAGGCGACGGAGGGCGAACGGGCCCAGTTGCTCACCTCGTACCAGCCGAACCCGGCACCGGCCAGGACGTCGTCGGCGGTCTCGTAGCGCTCGGCGAGGTCGTCGTCCTCCGGCGCGGGCAGGTCACCGCGCCGGACACGGGCAGCCAGCCGGGTGCCGGGCTCGACCACCAGGGCGTAGGCGGACAGGTGGTCCGGCGCGCAGTCCAGCGCGGCGTCCAGGCTGCGCAACCAGTCCGCCGGGCTCTCCCCCGGAGTCCCGTAGATGAGGTCGAGGCTGACGTCCAGCCCGGCGTCCCTGGCCCACGCGACGGCCTCGGGCACCCGCTGAGGGTCGTGGGTGCGCTCCAGCGTGGCCAGCACGTGCGGCACGGCGGACTGCATGCCCAGCGACACCCGGGTGACTCCCTGGCCGGCCAGGGAGCGCAACGACGCCGCCGAGACCGTGTCCGGGTTCGCCTCGACGGTCACCTCCGCACCGTCGGCCAACCCGAACGCCTGACGGACGGCGTCGAGCATCGCCGCGAGGTCGGCGGCCGGGAGCAGGGTGGGCGTGCCGCCTCCGACGAACACGGTCGCGGCCGGGCGCGAGGGCAGCCCGGCCTCGGCGAGCACGCGCGCGGCCTGGGCGACCTCCGCTGCCGCGGTCCGTGCGTACTCCTCCCGCCGCACCCCGCGCAGCTCCTCGGCGGTGTAGGTGTTGAAGTCGCAGTACCCGCACCGGGTGGCGCAGAACGGGACGTGCAGGTAGACGCCGAACAGGCGATCCGCCGCACCCTCGACGACCGATGCGGGGAGCGCGCCGTCGTCCGGCGCGGGCTGCCCGTCCGGCGGGGCGGACGGCACCGCTCAGATCCTCCCGGCGCGGCCGTGGCTCTGCGCGACCACTCGTTGCGCGGCCTGCCGCATCTTGGGTGACAGGTCCAGGCCGTCGCCGTCGGCGGCGGCCAGCAGGCGGCGCATCACCGACGGGTCCCCGGACAGGAACGCCTGCCCGAGCGTGACGCCGTGCCCCGGCCGGTGGACGACGGTCACGGGGTCACCGGCGACGACCCCGCCCGGCTGCACCACCCGCAGGTACGCGCCCGGCGCGCCGTACGCGGTGAACCGCTTGACCCACTGCGGCTCGCCCATCCGGTACTGGAAGGTCTGGCAGGGGACGCGCGGGCCGGTCACCTCGACCACCAGCGGGACCGGGCCGTCCCCGATCTGCCAGCGCTCCCCGATCTCAGCGCCGGTGATGTCCAGGCCGGACGTCCGCAGGTTCTCCCCGAACAGTCCCGGGGTGATCCCGCGCCCGAGCTCGCGGCTCCACCACGCGGCGTCCTCGTCGGCGTAGGCGTAGACCGCCTGGTCGCGACCGCCGTGGTTGGCCCGGTCGCACTGGGTGTCGCCGCCGACCCCGAGCGGCCCGACCTCGACCCGCCCGCTGACGGCGCGCTTGTCGATCGCGGTGGTGTCCACCGAGCCGAACGGATCGGGCAGCAGCTGATGGACGACCGCGACCGCAGTCACTCTGGCGTTGTTCGGCTGCCCCACCCGACCAGTCTCGCATGATCTGTCCGGCACCGGCCGCCACGAGTAGTGTCCGCTATGCCGGATCTGGCCTGACCGGCGTCCTGCCACCCTCCGAGAGGCTGCGATGCGTCGGCACCGACTCACCATGCTCTCCGCTCTGCTCACCGGACTGGCCCTGGCTACCGGTCCGGCTTCGCTTCCAGCCAGCGCCACCGTGGGCGGCGAGGCAGCCGCCCGGGCGCCGGGCGCCGCCGTCCTGGGCGCGAACGGCGCCCGCCTGGACGCGATCACGATCCCGCGCCTGCAGGAGCTGATGGGCCGGGGACAGCTCACGTCGCGCCAGCTGACCGCCGCCTACCTCCACCGGATCGCCACGGTAGACCCGCTCGTCGCAGCGGTCCTGCGGGTGAACCCGCGCGCGCTCGCCGAGGCCGCGGCCAGCGACCGCGTACGGCACCGGTCCGGGCCGCGCAGCCCACTCGAGGGCATCCCGGTGCTGCTCAAGGACAACGTCGACACCGTCGACCTCCCGACGACCGCCGGCTCCCGCGCCCTGCTCGGTGCGCGGCCCGACGACGCCACGCTGGTTCGGAAGCTCCGGGCCGCCGGAGCAGTGGTGATCGGCAAGGCGAACCTGTCGGAGTGGGCGAACTTCCGGAGCACGATGTCGACCTCCGGGTGGAGCGCCGTCGGCGGGCTGACCAACAACCCGTACGTGCTCGACCGCAACGCCTGCGGCTCGTCCAGCGGCTCCGCGGCCGGTGTGGCGGCGTCCCTCGCCCAGGTGGCGATCGGCACGGAGACCGACGGCTCGATCGTCTGCCCGTCCGGCACCACCGGCGTGGTCGGGCTCAAGCCGACGCTCGGCCTGGTCAGCCGCTCGGGCGTCGTGCCGATCTCCGCCCAGCAGGACACGGCGGGACCGATCGCCCGGCACGTCGTCGACGCCGCGCTGACCGCGGCGGTGATCCGGGGCCGCGACCCCGCGGACCCTGCGACCCTCGAGATTCCGAAGGGCCTGCCCAGGCACTTCCGCCTGGACCCGCACTCCCTGGACGGCGCCCGGATCGGTGTCTGGCGGCTCGCCGGCATCGACGCGGGCGCGGATGCGGTGGTCGACGCGTCGGTCGCCGCGCTGCAGTCCGCGGGCGCGACCGTGGTCGAGGTGAACCTCCCGCAGGAGACGCTGTTCGACGACGAGTTCACTGCGCTGCTGGCGGAGTTCAAGCGGGACATCAACACCTACCTCGCGGCCACGCCCGGCCGGCACCCCGCCGACCTGGCCGGGCTGATCGCCTTCAACCTCGCCGACCCGCTCGAGCTGAAGTACTTCGACCAGAACATCTTCGACATGGCGCAGGCCAGTCCCCCGGCCGACGATCCGTCGATCGTGGCCGCCCGCCGGCGGGCCACCAGCGGCGCCCAGGCGATGATCAACGACACCCTGCGGGCCGACGACCTGGACGCCGTCGTCGCGCCGACCAACGGTCCCGCCTGGGTGAGCACGCTGGGCGCCGGCGACGCCTTCACCGGCCCGTCGTCGTCCGCCCCGCCGGCGGTTGCCGGCTACCCGAGCGTGACGGTGCCGGCGGGCTTCGCCGGCGAGCTGCCGATCGGGCTGTCGTTCATCGGCGCCCGCTGGTCGGACGGGAAGCTGCTCAGCCTCGCGTACTCCTTCGAGCAGGCCACCCGCGCCCGGCGCCCCCCGCAGTACCTGCCGACGGCGGGATGACGCCGTTGCCGCCCCGGAGGACTCAGAGGCCGGGGGGCTCAGCCCGCCGCGTACAGGCGGTCGAGGCGCTCGGCGTAGGCGTGCTCGACCACCCGGCGCTTGAGCTTCAGCGACGGCGTGAGAAAGCCGTCCTCGACGGTCAGGTCGCGGTCGAGGATGTCGAACCGCTTGATCGCCTCCCAGCGGCCCAGTCCCGCGTTGAGGCTGTCGACGTAGCCGGAGATCGCCTCGCGCATCGCGGGCGAGGCGGCCACCTCCGAGTAGGGGGCGTCGGCCATGCCGTGCGCCGCCGCCCAGGCACCGACCTCGTCGGGATCCAGCGCGATCAGCGCGGTGACGTAGTTGCGGCCGTCCCCGTGGACGACGATCTGGCTGGCCAGCGGGCAGATCGCCTTGAACTGGGTCTCGATCGACTGCGGGGCGACGTACTTGCCGCCGGAGGTCTTGATCAGGTCCTTCTTGCGGTCGGTGATCCGCAGGAAGCCGTCCGGGGTGATCTCGCCGATGTCGCCGGTGCGCAGCCAGCCGTCCTCGGTGAGCACGGCCGCGGTCTGCTCCGGGAGGTTGTGGTAGCCCTCCATCACCCCCGGTCCCTTGATCAGCACCTCGCCGTCGTCCCCGATCCGGACCTGCGTGCCCGGCAGGGGGACGCCGACCGTGCCGAGGCGGTAGCGGTCGGGACGGTTGACGAGGCTCCCGGCGGAGGTCTCGGTCAGGCCGTAGCCCTCGAGGATCCGCAGACCCGCCGCGTCGAACCACTCGGCGACGCCCACCGACAGCGGCGCCGCCCCGGAGATGAAGCTGCGGACCCGGCCCCCGAACCGCTGCCGGATCGTGCCGAAGACCAACCGGTCGGCGAGGCGGGCCTGGAGGGCGAGCAGTCCCGACGGCTGCTGCCCGTCCTGGCGGAGGCGCGAGACCCGGCGACCGACGTCGAACGCCCAGGCGAAGATCCGGGCCTTGGCGCCTCCGTGCTCGGCGACCGTCGCGTTCACCCGGGCGTGCACCTTCTCGTAGATCCGGGGCGCGCCCGCCATGCCGGTGGGCCGGACGACGGGCAGGTTCTCGACGATCCGGTCGAGCCGGCCGTCGACGGCGGCGGCGTGCCCGATCGCGATCTGCGCGGCCAGCAGCACCTTGCCGAAGGAGTGGGACAGCGGCAGCCACAGGTAGGTGACGTCCTCCGGGCGGACCTCACCGATCGACCCCGCGGCCAGACCCTCGTACACCCAGCACCGCTGGGTCAGACGGACGCCCTTGGGCCGCCCGGTCGTACCCGAGGTGTAGATCAGCGTGGCCAGGTGCTCCGGGCGCACCGAGGCGATCCGCTCGGTGACCGCCGCCGGGTGCTCGGCGAGGTAGCCCTCGCCGATCTGCCGCAGCCGGTCGAGGCTGATCACGGCCAGGCCGGCGGCCTCGGCCTCGGCCAGCGACTCGGCGGGCGGCTCGTCGATCACGACGACGCGTTCCAGGTCGGGCAGGCCCGCGCGGTGCCGGCAGATCTTGGCCAGCTGCTCGGCGTCCTCGGCCACGAGCACCCGCGAGCCCGAGTCGCGCACGATGTGCTCGACATCGTCCCCGGTGCTGGTCGGGTAGACCGTGGTGGTCGCCGCACCCGCGCACATGATCGCCAGGTCGGCGTGGATCCAGTCGACCCGGGTGCTCGAGGCGATCGCGACCCTGTCCTCGAGACGCACGCCGAGCGCCAGCAGGCCGGCGGCGATCTCGGTGACCACCTCGGCGGTCTGCCGCCAGGTCTGGCGTCGCCAGCCGGTGCCCGCCGAGGGCACGAGAAACGCATCGCTGTCCGGGGTCTTCGCGACCCGCTCGATGAACATGGCTGCGACCGAGGGCGGCGCTTCGGCCATCAGCGCCCGCAGCCGTGCCTCCTCAGCCTCCCCCGCGGCACAGCGCACCGCGCCGGGGTCCGCGACCGCCGTCTCCTGCTCCATCAACGCCTCTTCTCGCCGCTCGGGGCGGCGTCGCTGGTCAGCGCCGCGATGAAGGCCTCCTGCGGCACTTCAACCCTGCCGACCATCTTCATCCGCTTCTTGCCCTCTTTCTGCTTCTCCAGCAACTTGCGCTTGCGGGTGATGTCACCGCCGTAGCACTTGGCCAGCACATCCTTGCGGATGGCGCGGATGTTCTCCCGGGCGATCACCCGCGAGCCGATCGCGGCCTGGATCGGCACCTCGAACTGCTGCCTCGGGATCAGCTCCTTGAGCCGCCCGGCCATCATCACCCCGTAGGCGTAGGCCTTGTCCTTGTGCACGATCGCGCTGAACGCGTCGACGGTCTCGCCCTGCAGCAGGATGTCGACCTTGACGAGGTCGGCGAGCTCCTCGCCGTCCGGCTCGTAGTCCAGCGAGGCGTAGCCGCGGGTGCGCGACTTCAGCTGGTCGAAGAAGTCGAAGACGATCTCGGCGAGCGGCAGCGTGTAGCGGATCTCGACCCGCTCGGAGGACAGGTAGTCCATCCCGCGCAGCGCGCCGCGCCGCTGCTGGCACAGCTCCATGATCGCGCCGATGTACTCGCTCGGCGCGAGGATGGTCGCGCGCACCACCGGCTCGCGGACCTCGGCCACCTTTCCCGTGGGGTACTCCGAGGGATTGGTGACCGTGATCTGCTCGCCCTCCTCCATCGTCACCTCGTAGACCACGTTGGGCGCGGTGGAGATCAGGTCGAGGTCGAACTCGCGCTCCAGCCGCTCCCGGACGATCTCCATGTGCAGCAGCCCCAGGAAGCCGCAGCGGAACCCGAAGCCCAGCGCGGCCGAGGTCTCCGGCTCGTAGACCAGCGCCGCGTCGTTGAGCTTGAGCTTGTCCAGCGCCTCGCGCAGGTCGGGGTACTGCGAGCCGTCCAGCGGGTACAACCCGGAGAAGACCATCGGCCGGGGGTCGCGGTAACCGGCGAGCGGCGTGGCGCCCGGCCGCGCCGCCGAGGTGACCGTGTCGCCCACTTTGGACTGCCGCACGTCCTTGACGCCGGTGATCAGGTACCCGACCTCGCCGGCGGCCAGCCCCTGGGACGGCGTCGGCTCGGGCGAGATCACCCCGATCTCCAGCAGCTCGTGCGTGGCGCGGGTCGACATCATCGCGATCCGCTCCCGGGGGGAGAGGCGGCCGTCCACGACCCGGACGTAAGTGATCACGCCGCGGTAGGTGTCGTAGACCGAGTCGAAGATCATGGCTCGGGCGGGCGCGTCGGCGTCCCCGACGGGGGCCGGGATCTGCCGGACGATCTCGTCGAGCAGGTGCTCCACGCCCTCCCCCGTCTTGCCGGAGACCTGCAGGCAGTCCTCGGGCGCGCACCCGATCAGGTGCGCGAGCTCGACGGCGTGCCGCTCCGGCTGCGCCGCGGGCAGGTCGATCTTGTTGAGCACCGGGATGATCGCCAGGTCGTTCTCCAACGCCATGTACAGGTTGGCCAGCGTCTGCGCCTCGATCCCCTGCGCCGCGTCGACCAGCAGGACAGCCCCCTCGCAGGCGGCCAGCGATCGCGAGACCTCGTAGCTGAAGTCGACGTGCCCGGGGGTGTCGATCATATTCAGCGCGCGCGGGGTGCCATCGAGCTCCCACGGCATCCGGACGGCCTGTGACTTGATCGTGATGCCGCGCTCCCGCTCGATGTCCATCCGGTCGAGGTACTGCTCGCGCATCTGCCGCGCGTCGACCACTCCCGTGATCTGCAGCATCCGGTCCGCCAGCGTCGACTTGCCGTGGTCGATATGGGCGATGATGCAGAAGTTGCGGATCTGCCCTGCGGGCGTCGCGGACGGCGTGAGCACCGTGCGGGCCATCGGGGACACAGCGGCTACCTCGGTCGTGGACGGGCCGGCGCGCGCGTCGGCGCAGCCGGACAGGGACGGTGGGTCGGCACCGGACGCCGGCACCCGGCGGGGGCCGTCCGCCCGCCGCCCATCGTCGCACGCC
>JBKPQU010000404.1:0-23107 GCA_046734255.1 Actinomycetota bacterium | reverse complement strand
GGTAGAGGGCGAGCAGGGTCACGGTGAGTAGGGCGACAGGGCCGAGGACGGCGGCACGGGGGAAGCGGTCGACGAGGACCCCGGCGACTGTGACGCCCCCGAGGCCGGCGACGCCGAATGTGAGTAACAACGGAGTGATTGCCTGGGGTGAGAAGCCGCTGACTTCGGTCAAGAACGGCGCGATGTAGGTGTATGCAGCGAAGACGCCGGTGATGGCCACCGCGGTGGCAACGATGATGATCCAGTAGCGGGCGGCGTCTGGTGAGGAGCCGGTGGCGGCATGGCCCTCCTCGGGTCGCGTGGTCGGGACGAAGGCCGCGATCCCGACGAGGGACAGTAGTCCGAGGCCGCCGACGGCAAGGAACGCCGCCCGCCAACCAGCCTGCTGTCCCAGCCAGGTGGCCGCAGGCACGCCCAGTACCAGTGCCAGGGAGGCTCCACCGAACAGCGCAGCGGTCACCCGTCCACGCAGATGGGGGGAGAACAGTGCCGCGGCCGCCGGCGCAGCAATCGACCAGAAGACCGCCTGGGACAGCGCGGTGGCTACCCGCCCTGCCAGCAACGTCGTGTAGCTCGGCCGGAGTACCGAGACGCCGGTTGCGGCCACGAACACTGTTAACAAGCCCGACAGCAGGTAGCGACGGGGCACCCTGCGGAGGAGGTGCGTCAGCGGCAATGAGGCGACCGCCACCGTCAAGCCGTACCCGGTCACGAGCAGGCCGACGGCGGACAGCGACACACTGAGATCACCGGCGATTGCCGGAAGGAGGCCAACTGGCAGCGTTTCCACTGTCAGGTAGGAAAACGCGGCCAGCATCAGCGCGGCCAACGCCATGACACTCGGCGACCACGGTCCGGGAATCCCGCCCGCCGCGCCGTTCCAGCCGGCGTGCTCATCGGGCATGAACGTCAGTCTGCCTGTCGCAAACGCGTACACAGCCGGTGCTGAGGGGGCCCGGCATCTGTCACCACTAGTCACATGGGTGGTGCGGCCGCAGGTCTCAGCTGGCGGTATCCGACGGCGTACTTTCAGGGTAGGCACGGGGTCGGCGATCACGTCTAAGCGGTCCTACCACTCGGGGCACGAGGCCCACGGCGCCCCGGGCCGGATGCCGAAGGAGTCGCCAAAGCGACGAACCTCGTTTGCATCAGCGGAGCAAGCTGGCCGTGAGCACGGCGGCGAGCCAACGTTCGTATTGGGCTGGCGTTCGCCCTGCCGCGATCTGCGTCGTGTAGAGCTCGGGCGCGGTCAGCGCCAGCAGCGTCACGGCGGTCTCCGGAGCGCCGAACCGGGCGTGATCCCCCGCTCGCGACAGCAGCCTCGACGCGGTCTGCTGGGCTCGGGCCGCTCGTTGCTCGATCACGCCATTCCATATGTCGCCGATTTCCGGATCGGGCGTGGCCGCCGCGCGGACGACCTCCAAGATCTGCCCGGCTCGCTCGTAGATTCTGCGGGCGTTGCGGGCGATCAGGGCCAGCTGTCGCTCCGGGTCCGGTTCGTTCAGCTGTTCCTGCCACCACGCCTGTTCGTCCACCCGACCGCCGTACTCCGCGCCTGTCATCGCGCGGTCGACCACGTGTGTCAGCAGGTTCCGCTTGTTCGTGAAGACCTTGTAGATCGTGGGGACGGCCAGGCCGGCCCTGGTCGCGATCGCCGTGATCCGCGTGCCGGCGAACCCGCGCTCCTCGAACTCCGCCCGGGCGGCGTCGAGGATGCGTGCCCGTGTGAGCGCTGCATGCTCGGCCCGGATGCCAGGCTTGACAGCATCTTCCACGTGCGTATAGTACCAGACTACTCAGTATAGCTTCACTCTACTGAGAGTCGACCGGAGAGGGGTGCGCGATGTGGGAGCCGGACGGATGGGACGCGAAGTGGCGGATCGGTGTGCTGGTACCGCACGGCGACGTCGGGCCGGAATCGGAGCTGCAGGCCATGGCTCCGCCCGAGGTCCGGATACACGCCACGCGGGTGCCGTTCGGTGGCATGCGGGCGGGTGGCGAGATGGACCCGACGATTCCTCTAGCCCCTGTCCGTGCGTTCTCCGAACCGCCCCACGTGGACGACGCCACCGAACTGCTCGCCGCGGCGCCGATCCACGCCATCGGCTTCGGCTTCACGAGCTCGGCCTATCTCATTGGCGGTGACGGCGAGACGGCGATGGTCGAACGGCTGCATAGGCGTGCGCGTGGTCTGCCGGTAGTGGCCACGTGCGCGTCGATCGTCGAGGCGCTTCGCGTCCTGGGGGCGGAGCGTGTCGCGCTGTTCGACCCCCCGTGGTTCGACGCCGAGCTCAACGCGCTTGGCGCCGCCTATTACCGAGCGGCCGGCTTCGACGTCGTCTCGTCCTTGGCGTGCGCTCTACCCAGTGATCAATCTGCGATCGAGCCGAGTGCGCTCTTCGAGTTCGTCCGGCGCCAGGTCCCCGCCGAGGCCGAGGCAGTGCTCTTCGGAGGGAACGGGTTCCGTGTCGTCGGGGTGATCGCGGCTCTGGAGCGCGAGCTCGGACGTCCAGTGGTCTCGCCGAACCAAGCGCTGCTCTGGGGCACGATGCGAGCAGTCGGTGTCCCGACCGACTCGATCACACGCCACGGACGCCTGTTCGCCAGCCCATAACCCGCCGAGTGCGACCTTGGCCGGCTTGTGCGGGGGCGCGGGTGTAGCAAGTGCTGACGTTTTCTCCATCGGAGGCACGTCCAGCCAACGCCAGCGCATCGCGACCGTCCACGGCCGCCTCGACCTGGCCGTGACATATACGTGGACAGCGTTATTCCCGGTCGGCGAACGACCTGGTCAAAGGCGGTTTGGCCCACGCACTGTAAGACCGTCGGCAGTGCCTACGTTGGTTCGAATCCATCACCCGCCACTCTGTGATGTCTCAAGACATAGGCATAGGTCCGAACCCACGTTTGGGTTCGGACCTTGTGCGTTTGGGGCCGGGTGGTCGGCCGGTGGGTTGGTAGTCGCGGGTGGGGTCCAGGACGAGCTCGCGGAGCAGTTCGCCGGTGGTGGCGTGGATGACTCTGATGTGGCGGGGTGGTGAGGACCAGGTCGACGACCTCGGGTCTGGTCGCCGTCGGTGAGGACCGCGGCCGCCGTGACCGCGGCTGGAAGGCGGTCTCGCCCTCGGCCCGGTAGCGGGTCACCAGCCGGCTGATCCATGGCTGACAGACTCCGTAGGCCCGGGCGACCTCGCTCTGCGAGCGGCCCTCCAGGACAACAGCAGTAATCACCGGCCGGGCCTTCGACATGCCCCGACGCTGGCCAATTGATCTATGTACATGTCTTGAGACACGCCATGCTCATGTCCTGAAACACGACACAACACCTCGCCGACGATTCCGGCCGCCGACTTGTCCTCCGAGGTCGCAGCCCGGCTGTCGCAGCTGTGCGACGGGCTGGTATCCCCGGTGGCACTGATGATCGCGATAAGACCACCGACGAATGTCGCGGTCATCATCCGGTTCGGGTGATGATTCCTGCCGCGTGGGGCTGATTCGCTGGCACGACGGCCCGGGTCCTTGCTCGGGCGGCTATCGGGCTGGGTGCACGGGAGGAGTTGTCATGTCGAACAAGACCGTCGTCTTGGCGATCTTCAAGGACGAGGCGTCAGCCGACGCTGCGGTCGCCGCGGTGAAGGACTCAGGGGTCGCGCACGGCGACGCGATCGGTGTCCTGGTGCTCGATGAGCACGGCGAGATCAAGGTTGACAAGGTCGGCAAGCGCAGCGTGGGCAAGGGTGCCGGGATCGGATTGGTTCTGGCGCTGTTCACCCCGATCGGGCTGGCTGCCGGGGTCGTCGGCGGTGGGCTGCTGGGCGCGCTTCACCACAAGGGCCTCGGTCTCGACCAGGCCGACCGCGACCGCCTCGGCGCGGAACTGGCGGGGGGCAAGGCGGCCGTCGGCGTGTTGGCCCCCGTTTCCGAGGCCGGCTACTTGACTATCAGGCTCAACGAGCTGGGTGGGACCACGGAGACACATACGGTTGAAGACGAGGCGCTCGACGAAGCTCAGGGAGCCGCGACGGCAGAAGATTCCTAGCCCGCCGTGCTCAAGGGGCTCGACCTCGAGGTAGGACGCCGCGAGGTGATGTGCATCGTCGGCCCCTCCGGGTCGGGCAAGTCCACGTTCCTGCGCTGCGTCAACCACCTGGAGACGTTCGACAGCGGACGGCTGTCCGTCGATGGCGAACTCGTGGGCTACCGGGAGCGCGGCGGCAAGCTGTACGAGATGCGCGAATCGGAGGTTGGCGGGCAGCGACGCGATATCGGAATGGTCTTCCAGCACTTCAACCTGTTCCCGCACAAGACGGCACTGGACAACGTCATGGAGGCACCGCTGCTGGTGAAGAAGCAGCCCAAGGCCGAGGTCCGGGAGCGAGCACAGGCGCTGCTCGACCGGGTCGGGCTGGCCGGCCGGGAGAGCGCCTACCCAAGCCAACTGTCCGGCGGGCAGCAGCAGCGGGTCGCGATCGCTCGGGCGCTGTGCATGGAGCCGAAACTCATGCTCTTCGACGAGCTGACCTCGGCGCTGGACCCCGAGCTCGTCGGGGAGGTGCTCGACGTCATGCGCCAGCTCGCCCAGTCGGGCATGACGATGATCGTCGTCACGCATGAGATGGGCTTCGCCCGCGAGGTCGGCGACAGCCTCGTCTTCCTCGACGAAGGAGTCGTTGTCGAGTCCGGCGCGAGGTCCTGGCCAACCCCCAGCAGGCACGCACCAAGGCCTTCCTGTCGAAGGTTCTCTAGCCGGCGCCATGGCGTAGGGCGCGACTGGCAAGCGCCACTCCGCACACCAGCGGCGCCACTCCAATTGCGGCGACGCACGCTCCGGGCAGCCAGCCCGGAGCGCTCTGCTAGGGGCATGCGGACCACCGCGCCGGGTATCGCCTTCCTCTCCGGCGGCCAGAGCGAGGGGGAGGCCACCGGCGGCGTGCACATTGATCAGGTTGAGGTGGTCTGCCGCGGCGGCCCCCCTGGCAGCCGACCCTCAGCTACGGCCGGGCCTGTCGCGGGTGCGGTGTTTCATGAGGTGCCGGCCGGGCACGGCCCCTGGTTCGAAGATCCTGCCGGCTGCGCCGCGCTCACGACCAGCCACCTCACGGCCACGAGCTTCGCGCGCCCGCCGCCCTGACCGGCGATCGAGCTAGCGGAGGCGCCCCATCTCCCGGCGGATCCGCTCCTCCGAGACGGGTTCCCGGTAGACGTCCCAGGCGTTGAAGACCAGCCCGATGCCCCAGCCGAAGATCGGGAAGATCGGCCAGAAGAAGCCGGAACTGGTGATCGCCCAGATCACCACGATGAACCCGTTCACCAGCAGGTAGGCGAGCAGGTGGGCACGGAAGTCGCTCTTCTTCTTCAGGCGGGCGATCGCCCGTTCGCGCAGGTCCTCCTCGCCGCCGGTCGTACGAAGGTCAGTCATCGTCAACACCTCCTCCTCTACCAGCCTCGTACCGGGTCGCATCGCCTCCCAGGGCCAAAGGGCGGTCGCCCAGGGCCGGACGTCACCTATTCACATCCGCGAAGAAGGGTCTATCGGCCCGGGTCCGGTGCGCATCGCGGTGCGTACCCTTGGCCGGGTAGGGAGTCGACGATGGGGGACGCGAGATGAGCGGCGGGCCAGCAGACCTCACTCCCCTGCCGGACCTCGTGCACGAACCGGTCCGAGCGGGACCGGTCCGGCAGCAACGGCCCGTGTACGTGGACCTGCTGCCGCCGTGCAACGCCGGGTGCCCGGCCGGGGAGAACATCCAGGCCTGGCTGTCGCAGATCAAGGCCGGACGCCCGGAACAGGCGTGGCGGCAGCTCGTCCAGGACAACCCCCTGCCCGCGATCCACGGCCGGGTGTGCTACCACCCGTGCGAGAGCGTATGCAACCGGGCGGAACTCGACAGCGCCGTCTCGATCCACTCGGTCGAGCGCTTCCTGGGGGATGCCGCGCTGGAGGGCGGATGGCGATTCGAGCCGCCGCGCGCGGCCACGGGGAAGCGGGTGCTCATCGTCGGTGCCGGACCCAGCGGCCTGTCGGCGGGATACCACCTGGCCCGGCTCGGGCACGAGGTCGAGATCCGGGACAGCGGCCCGAGGCCCGGCGGGATGATGCGCTACGGCATCCCGTCGTACCGCCTGCCCCGCGACGTCCTCGACGCCGAGTGCGCCCGGATCGCCGATCTCGGGGTACGGATCACCAGCAACCACCTGGTCGAGGACCTCCACGCGGAGCGCCGGGACGGCCGGTTCGACGCCGTCTTCGTCGCGGTCGGTGCCCACCTCTCGAAACGGGTCGACATCCCCTCCGGAGACGCGGCGCGGATCGTCGACGCCGTGTCCTTCCTGCGCGGCGTCGCCTCCGGCGAGCGCCCGACCATCGGC
This sequence comes from Actinomycetota bacterium, assembly GCA_046734255.1. Classification (GTDB taxonomy): domain Bacteria; phylum Actinomycetota; class Actinomycetes; order Actinomycetales; family Kineosporiaceae; genus JBKPQU01. Next base: position 16,738 of record JBKPQU010000404.1, on the reverse strand, counting down.
CGTCGGGTCGCCGTCTACGGCGGCGGCAACACCGCGATGGACGCCGCCCGGGTGGCCCGCCGGCTGGGCGCGGAGGAGGCACTGATCGTCTATCGCCGCACCCGTGCCCAGATGCCGGCGCACGCTGAGGAGGCCGAGGACGCCGAGCGTGAGGGCGTGCGGATCAACTGGCTGCGGACGATCACGGCGTTCGACGGCCCGGAGCTGACCGTCGAGGTGATGGAGCTTGACGAGTCCGGCCGGCCGCACCCGACGGGGCGGCTGGAGACCCTTGCCGCTGACACGGTGATCCTGGCGCTCGGGCAGCAGACCGACACCGCCTTCCTCCGCCCGGTGCCCGGAGTCGAGTTCACGCCGGACGGCACCGTCAAGGTGTCGGCGTCGATGATGACCGGGTGCCCGGGCGTGTTCGCCGGAGGTGACATGGTGCCGAGCGAGCGCACGGTCACGGTGGGCGTGGGGCACGGCAAGAGGGCCGCCCGGCACATCGACGCCTACCTGCGGGACACGCCAAGGGATCCGGGCGCCAAGCACGAAGTCGCGACGTTCGACGCCTTGCACCTCTGGTACTTCGGCGACGCCGCACGCCGGCAGCAGCCGGAACGCCCGACCGTCGAGCGGGTCGCCGACTTCGGCGAGGTCGTCGGCGGGTTGACCGCCGAGCAGGCGGACTACGAGGCGCACCGCTGCCTGTCCTGCGGCAACTGCTTCGAATGCGACGGGTGCCTCGGCGCGTGCCCCGAGGATGCGGTGATCAAACTCGGCATCGGTGCCCGCTACCGGTTCGACTACGAGAAGTGCACGGGCTGCGCCGCCTGCTACGACCAGTGCCCGGTGCATGCGATCGAGATGGTTCCGGAGAACGAGTGATGCGTGCGATCGTCGACGGCAACGAGGCGGCGGCGTCGGTTGCCTACCGCCTCAACGAGGTGTGCTGCATCTACCCGATCACCCCGTCGTCCACGATGGCGGAGCTGGCCGACGAGTGGGCCAGCCGGGGACGCCGGACCGTGTGGGGCGGCGTCCCGAGCGTCGTGGAGATGCAGAGCGAAGGCGGGGCCGCCGGGGCCTTGCACGGTGCGTTGCAGAGCGGGGCACTGACGACGACGTTCACGGCGTCCCAGGGCCTGCTGCTGATGATCCCCAACATGTACAAGATCGCCGGCGAGCTGACCCCGGCGGTCTTCCACGTCGCGGCCAGGTCGCTGGCCGCGCAGGGGCTGTCCATCTTCGGTGACCACTCAGACGTGATGGCGGTGCGCCAGACCGGGTTCGCGCTGCTCGCCTCCTCCTCGGTCCAGGAGGCGCACGACCTGGCCCTGGTGGCGCAGGCGGCGACGCTGGAGTCCCGGGTGCCGTTCGTCCACTTCTTCGACGGCTTCCGCACCTCGCACGAGCTGAACACCATCGAGCTGCTCTCCGACGACGACCTGCGTGCTCTCGTTCCGGAGGAGCTGGTCCGCGCGCACCGCGGGAGAGCCCTGTCGCCGGATCGCCCCTTCATCCGCGGCACCGCCCAGAACCCCGACGTCTACTTCCAGGCGCGCGAGACCGTGAACCCGTTCTACGAGCGGACCGCGGCCATCGTCGAGGGCGCCATGGCCAGGCTCGGCGAGCGCACCGGCCGGAACTATCACATCGTCGACTACGCCGGCCACCCGGACGCCGACCGGGTGATCGTGGTGATGGGATCGGCGGCCGAGACCGTCCGGGGAACCGTGGAGCACCTCATGGCGCAGGGCGAGCGGGTCGGCGTGGTCCAGGTGCGGCTGTTCCGGCCCTTCCCCGCTCGTGCGTTGGTGGCGGCGCTGCCGGGCAGCGTGCGCCGGCTTGCCGTGCTCGACCGGACGAAGGAGCCCGGCTCGAGCGGAGAACCGCTCTTCCTCGATGTGGTCGCCGCGCTGACCGAGGCGCACCTCGACGGTGAGCGCCCGACGCTCCCCGCGGTGGTCGGGGGCCGGTTCGGGCTGTCCTCGAAGGAGTTCACGCCGGGCATGGCGGCGGGTGTCTTCGCCGAGCTGTCCGCGGAACAGCCGCGACGGCGGTTCACGATCGGCATCACCGACGACGTCTCGGGGACGAGCCTCCCGTACGACCCGGACCTCGACATCGATCCGCCCGGCACGGTCCGCGCCGTCTTCGTCGGCCTGGGCTCGGACGGCACCGTGGGCGCGAACAAGAACACCATCAAGATCTTGGGGTCCGACGCCGGCCTGTTCGCCCAGGGATATTTCGTCTACGACTCCAAGAAGTCGGGCTCGCAGACCGTGTCGCACCTGCGCTTCGGCCCGCAGCCGATCCACGCGCCGTACCTCGTCCGGCAGGCCGGTTTCGTGGGCTGCCACCAGTTCGCGCTGCTCGACCGGACCGACGTGCTGGGCCGGGCAGCGCCCGGAGCGACGCTCCTGCTCGACTGCTCGTACCCGCCGGAGCAGGTCTGGGACTCGCTCTCCCGCCCGGTGCAGGAGCAGATCCTCGCCAAGGGCATCGTGCTCTACGCGATCGACGCGGGGAGGGTGGCCCGTGAGGTCGGGCTCGCCGGGCGTACCAACACCGTGCTGCAGACCTGCTTCTTCGCCATTTCCGGCGTCCTGCCGCGGGATGAGGCCATCGTCCGGATCAAGGCGGCGGTCGCCAAGACGTACGGCCGGCGCGGTGCGGAGGTGGTGGAACGCAACGACGAGGCCATCGACCGCGCGGTGGATGCCCTGCACCGAATCGAGGTGCCGCGCCACGTGACGGCGACGCGCCGACCGCGCCCGACGGTGCCCGAGGACGCGCCGGAGTTCGTCCGCACCGTCACGGCCGAGATGATGGCCGGGCGCGGTGACGACATCCCGGTGAGCGCGCTGCCCGTCGACGGCACGTACCCGAGCGGCACGACGGCCTACGAGAAGCGCAACATCTCCGACCTCGTCGCCGTCTGGGATCCCGACCTGTGCATCCAGTGCGGCAACTGCAGCTTCGTCTGCCCGCACAGCGTGATCCGGGCCAAGTACTACGAGGAGTCGCGCCTTGCCGAGGCGCCGGCGGGCTTCCGGTCGGTCCCCCTGACCGCCGTCGGGGTGCCGGACACCCGGTACACGCTGCAGGTCTACGCCGAGGACTGCACCGGCTGCGCGCTCTGCGTCGAGGCGTGCCCCGCCCAGGCGCCCCTCGACCCCGACCGCAAGGCCATCAACCTCGCGCCCGCGGAACCGCTACTCGACAGAGAGCGGGAGAACATCGCCTTCTTCGAGACGATCCCCGTCAACGACCGGGCCAGGGTCGACTTCGGCACGGTCCGCGGCGCGCAGTACCTCCAACCCCTCTTCGAGTTCTCCGGCGCGTGCGCGGGGTGCGGCGAGACCCCGTACCTCAAGCTGCTCTCGCAGCTGTTCGGCGACCGGTTGATGGTCGCCAACGCCACCGGATGCTCCTCCATCTACGGCGGGAACCTCCCCACGACGCCGTGGACGACCAATGCGGAGGGGCGAGGCCCGGCGTGGTCCAACTCGCTGTTCGAGGACAACGCCGAGTTCGGACTGGGCTTCCGGCTCGCCGCGGACCTGCACGCCGAGCTTGCGCGCAGGCGCATGACGCAGCTTCGTGAGGAGCTGGGGGCCGACCTCGTGGACGCCATCCTGGACGCGCCGCAGCGTCGGGAGTCGGAGCTGCACGCGCAGCGTGAGCGGGCGGCCGAGTTGAAGCGCCGGGTCGAGGCGCTCGGTGACGCCGGTGGGGCCACCGCCGCTGACCTGCTGAGCGTCGTGGATCACCTGGTCCGGCGGAGCGTCTGGATCGTCGGTGGCGACGGCTGGGCGTACGACATCGGCTCGGGCGGGCTCGACCATGTCCTGGCCAGCGGCCGCAACGTGAACGCACTCGTCCTTGACACCGAGGTGTACTCCAACACCGGTGGTCAGGCGTCAAAGGCGACCCCGCTCGGCGCGGTCGCGAAGTTCGCCACCGCGGGCAAGACCGTGCCCAAGAAGGACATCGCACTCCAGGCCATCGCGTACGGCAACGTCTATGTCGCCCGGGTCGCGATGGGTGCCGATCCCCAGCAGACGCTGCGGGCGTTCCGCGAGGCCGAGGCGTACGACGGCCCGTCGTTGGTGATCGCCTACAGCCACTGCATCGCGCACGGGATCGACATGCGCAAGGGGATGGACCAGCAGTACCGCGCCGTGGCCAGCGGCTACTGGCCGCTGATCAGGTACGACCCGATGGTCCGCGAGGAGGGCGGCAATCCGTTCCTCCTGGACTCGCCGCGACCGCGCATCGCGCTCACCGACTACGCCTACCGGGAGCTGCGCTACCGGATGCTGGTGAACACCGACCCGGCCGAGGCCGAGCGGCTGCTCGCCCTGGCCCAGCAGGCGGTCGATCAGCGCTGGCAGGTGTATGAAGAGATGGCGACGCGTGGCGCCGAGCGATTTCCCGCCGACGCCCGGAGGGACCGCTGATGGACCTCGCCACCCGGTACCTGGGGCTGCCGCTGGACAACCCGCTGGTCGCATCGGCGTCGCCGCTGTCCCTGACCGTCGACGGGGTGCGGCGTCTGGCCGACGCGGGTGTCGGCGCCGTCGTGCTGTACTCGCTGTTCGAGGAGCAACTGCACCGTGAGGCGCTGGAGTACGCCCGGCTCGTCGACGCCGGCACCGAAAGCTTCGCCGAGTCTCTCTCGTACTTCCCGGCCGCCGCCGACGACGGCGGCCCGCGCCGCTACCTCAGCCTGCTCGAGCGAGCAGCGGGCGCCGTCGCGGTTCCGGTGATCGGCAGCCTGAACTGCGTGCGGCCCGGAGGGTGGGTCCACTACGCCCGGGCCATGCAGGACGGCGGGGCGGCCGCGATCGAGCTGAACGTCTACTTCGTCCCCGGCGACCTGCACATCTCCGGCCGGGACGTCGAGCAGAGGCACGTCGACATCCTCACCCAGGTCAAGGCGGCGGTGACGATCCCGGTCGCCGTCAAGCTCAGCCCGCATTTCAGCTCGACCGGGGAGATGGCGACCAGTCTCGACGAGGCCGGCGCCGACGGCCTCGTGCTCTTCAACCGGTTCCTCCAGCCGGACGTCGACGCCGAGACGCTCACCGTGGCGACGGGAATTGAGCTGTCCACCCCCGCCGAGGCCCGGTTGCCCCGGGCGTGGATCGCGTTGCTGAGGGGGCGGGTGCGCGCCTCGCTCGCGGGGACGGGCGGCGTCGCGGAGCCGGCCGACGTGGTCAAGTACCTCCTGGCCGGCGCGGACGTCGTGATGACCGCCTCCGCGCTGATCCGGAACGGCCCCGAGTACGCCGCGACGCTGCTGTCGGGCCTCTGTGACTGGATGGCGCGCAAGGGGTTCACCGCGATCGACGACCTCCGCGGGGTCCTCGCGGTACCGACGGGAACGGACGCCGCGGCGTACGAGCGGGCGGGCTACGTCAAGGCTCTGCAGCAGGCCAAGCTGACCTACGGCATCAATCGCTCCATCTAGCAGATTGGGGTCGTCCCAGGGTCGAAGGTGAACCCAGGTGACGCTGCAGATCGTGACCGAAGGGTCGGTGGGCTCATGGCGTACCGTGGCGCGATTTTCGACGTGGACGGGGTCCTGGTCGACTCACCGCACGAGCGGGCCTGGCGCGAGGCTTTCGAGGAGCTCATGGAGGGGGAGTGGCGCGATGTCCGCGGCCAGTCCGGCTGGGCCCCTGAGCGCTTCACGTCGTCGGTCTACCAGCAGGTGATGGCGGGGATGCCGCGCCTGGCCGGGGCCCGGGCGGCGCTGGAGTTCTTCGGCGTCCCCGACCCGGGTGGCCGGGCCGAGCGCTACGCCGCGGTCAAGCAGGAGCGCATCGTCCAGCTGATCCGGGAGGGCCGGTTCATGGCCTTCCCCGATGCCCTGCGGTTCATCCTGGCCGTAAAGGACAGCGGGATCCGGGTGGCGGCGGCGTCCTCTTCGAAGAACGCCAAGCTCTTCCTCGGGCAGATCCGGCTGGACACCTTCGCTGCCGAGCAGCGCCTCGACTACGACTTCGTCCACGAGGGGATGACCCTGGACGAGCTGTTCGACGCAGACACCTCGGGACGGGACCTGCCGCGGGGCAAGCCCGATCCCATGATCTTCCTGATCGCCGCCGAGGAGCTCGGTCTGTCCCCGAGCGCCTGTTTCGTGATCGAGGACGCCGCAAGCGGGGTCCATGCGGCCAAGGCCGGGGGCATGGCCGCGATCGGCGCGGCCCGCCACGGCGACCGGGACTTGCTGGTCGGGGCGGGCGCCGACCTGGTGGTCACCACGCTGGACGACGTCTCCGTGCCGGCGCTGGCCGAGGGCCGGCTGCAGGAACATCGGGCGGCTGAAGAGGTCCGGCGCCGGCACACGGAACGGTCGCCTGACGTCTGGACGCTGGTCTACGACGGCTTCGACCCAGCGCGCCAGGGGCTTCGCGAGGCACTGTGCTCACTGGGGAACGGGTACTTCGTCACGCGGGGCGCCCTGCCCGAGGCCGAGGCCGATGGGGTCAACTACCCGGGCACGTATGTCGCCGGCCTGTACAACCGGCTCGTCAGCGACCTCGCCGGGCGTGAGGTGGAGAACGAGGACCTGGTCAATGTCCCGAACTGGTTGCCGCTGCGGTTCCGGGTCGCCGGCGGCCCCTGGTTCGACGTCCGGCAGCCCGGCCTCGAAGACCACCGCCTCGAGCTCGACATGCGGCTCGGGACGCTCACCCGCCGGTTGACCTGGCAGGACGCCAGCGGCCGGCGGACCAGTGTGGTCCAGCGCCGGTTCGTCAGCCGCAGGGACCAGCATCTGGCCGGCCTGGAGACGGAGTTCACCGCTGAGAACTGGTCGGGCACCCTCGAGGTCCGCTCGGGGCTGGACGGAAGGGTGATCAACGCGGGGGTCAAGCGGTACCGCGACCTCAACGGCCGGCACCTGAGGATCCTGGGACAGGCCGAGGTCGACCCGGAAACCGTCGATCTGCAGGTCGAAACCACCCAGTCACATGTGAGGATCGCCCTCGCGGCCCGCACGAGGCTGCTGCGCGACGGCCAGGTCGCCGAGGCCGACCGCAGGACGCTGGAGGAGCCTGGGCGGATCGCCCACGAGCTCACCTTCCGGCTGGAGCAGGGCCGTCCGGCGACGGTCGAGAAGGTGGTTGCCCTGTACACCTCCCGCGACCGGGCGATCGCTGACCACCGGCACGATGCGCGGACGGCGGTGACAGGTCGGGAGGACTTCGCCGGGCTGCTCGCCCGCCACATCGGCGCCTGGCTCAGCGCCTGGAACCGGTACGGCGTAGCGATGGACAGCACCAATGAGTGGACCGAGACGGTCCTGCACCTGCACATCTTCCACCTGCTGCAGGTCGTCTCGCCGCACACGGCCTACCTCGATGTCGGGATACCGGCCCGCGGCTGGAACGGGGAGGCCTATCGGGGGCACATCTTCTGGGACGAGCTGTTCGTCTTCCCGTTCATCAACCTCCAGGATCCGTACCTGGCCGGCAGGTTGCTCGAGTACCGGCACGCCCGCATCGGGGCCGCACGGTCGGCGGCACGGTCGGCCGGATTCGCCGGCGCGATGTTCCCCTGGCAGAGCGGCTCCGACGGGCGGGAGGAGACGCAGCGGCTCCACCTCAACCCGAAGTCCGGGCGTTGGTTGCCCGATCGCTCGCACCTGCAGCGCCACGTCAACATCGCGATCGCGCACAACGTCTGGCAGCACTACATGGTCACCGCGAGCATTCCGTTCCTGCGGTACACCGGCGCCGAGCTGCTGATCGAAACCGCTCGATTCTGGGCCAGCATCGCCACGTACAACCCCGGGCTGGACCGCTACGAGATCCACGGCGTGATGGGTCCGGATGAGTACCACGAGGCCTACCCGGACTCCGCCGAGGCGGGACTGCGCAACAACACCTACACGAACGTCATGGCGGTGTGGGTGCTACAGCGGGCCTTGGAGGCGTTGGACGAGCTGCCGGCGCATGACCGTCAGGAGCTCGTCGAGGAGCTGACGATCCGCGACGGGGACCTGGACCGGTGGCGCGACATCAGCCGCAAGATGACCGTCGTCTTCCACGCCGACGGTGTGCTGAGCCAGTTCGAGGGCTACGAGCAGCTGCGCGAGTTCGACTGGGACGGCTACCGGGAGAGGTACGGCGACATCCAGCGGCTGGAACGGTTGCTCGAGGCCGAAGGTGACAGTCCCAACCGATACAAGGTGTCCAAGCAGGCCGACGTCCTGATGTTGCTGTTCCTGTTGTCGCGGCAGGAGCTGTGCGGACTGCTGGCCGGTCTGGGTTACCAGGTGACGGAGGAGCAGTTGGACCGGACCGTCGATTACTACCTGAAGCGCACCTCGGACGGCTCGACCCTCAGCGGAGTGGTGAGCACCTGGGTTCTGGCGCGCTACAACCCGGACGAGGCGTGGCGGTTCCTCCGGCGGGCGCTGGAAAGCGACATCGCCGATGTGCAGGGCGGTTCCACCGCGGAGGGCATCCACCTCGGGGCGATGGCGGGCACGGTCGACCTCGTGCTCCGGCGCCTGAGCGGACTGCGGCCCCGCGGAAGGGTGCTGGAGTTCGACCCGATCCTGCCCCCGCAGATCAAGCAGCTGCGCTTCAGCATTCACTACCGGGGCCACCGCGTGGACGTCGCATTCGCCGAGGACCGGATGGAGATCAGCTCCCGGACCGGCCGGGCGGCGGCCATCACCCTCCAAGTCCGCGATGACACCGTGGACCTGTTCCCGGGCGCTCGGCACGAATTCTCGCTGGAGCACCGGCCATGACCGACTCGGCTCATGCCGACGCCCTGGTTGCCCGGCACGCCGCCCAGTTGGCGGCTGGAGCGAGCACGGTCGCGCTCTGCCTGGACTTCGACGGAACGCTGGCCCCGATCGTTGATGACCCGGACGAGGCGAGGCCTCTGCCCGGAATCGTCGAGCTGCTGGGTCCGCTGGCCGCCCGGTTTGCCGCCGTCGCGCTGGTGTCCGGTCGCCCGGCCGGCTTCCTCGTCGAGCATGCCGCGGCGCCGGGCGTGCGCTACCTGGGTCTGTACGGGCTGCAGGAGATTCGCGACCAGCAGGTGTGGGTCGATCCGCGGCTGGAGGCATCGCGTCCGGCCGTGGTGGCCGCCCAGCAGGAGCTGTCCGACTGCGCCCCGGTCCGCGACAGCGGCGCCTACCTGGAGAACAAGGAGTACGCGGTGGCCATCCACACCCGACGGGTCGCCGACCCACCGCGCTGGAGCATCGCCATCGACCAAGCTGCCCGGCAGATCGCAGAGCGCCACGGGTTGGAGGTGATCCCCGGCAAGCTGGTCTGGGAACTGCGGCCGCCGGTGCGCAGCCACAAGGGCGACGCGGTCGCGCGGGTGGTCGCCGAATCGGGGGCTCGCACGGCGGTTGTGGTCGGCGACGACCTCGGCGACCTGCCCGCGTTCGACGCGGTGGCCCGCCTGACGACCCAGGGAGGCGACGGGCTCAGGGTGGCGGTGCGCTCGGGGGAGGCTCCGGCCGAACTGCTCGCCGCCGCCGACCTCGTCGTGGACGGCCCGCCGGGATTGCGCGAATTCCTGCAGAGGCTGGTCGCCTGACCACGGCAATCACCATCGCAATGCCACGGCAAGATTCCGGCGCCTCGAGACGCCCATGGACGTCGTCCCCCTGAGTCGGGCGCGGGGGGCGCTCCGTCACGCGAACCGCGACCACGGTAAGTACACACTCGCGGAATCATCAGGGACGGAACGCCCACGACGGCGCCCGCCGAGAGGGCCTTCGCGGGACAGCGTCCACTCGGCCGGAGGAGTGGGCGACGGAGGCGACCCCGGCCACGGCACGTGACCCGGCCCTATCGCGGTGTGGCGCGCGCGGGTCATCGGGGCGGGGGAGTTGCCGCTTCGGCGGATCCCGGGACGGGCCGCAGGCGCTTGGCGACCTCGTTCACCCCGACGTAGATGGCCGTGAGGCCGGCCAGGGTGAACAGGATGGTGCCGGGTAAGAGTGTCAGCCCCAGCGGGACCGCGAGCACCGGCAGGTAGGGCAGCGCCAGCGTCGCGGCGGCGATTCCCGCACTGGACCACGCCAGTGCGCGCGACGGCCGGCTTCGGTAGTTCGGCCGGGCGGTGCGCAGGATCAGCATCACGGCCAGTTCGGTTGCACGCGGTTCGGTTCGGCGCCGCGCGGTCAGTCGAGAGCCCGCTCGTATCGGTCGTGGACGTAGTCCAGCCGCCCCGGCGGCTCGCCGGGGACGGCGATCCGCACCTTGGCTCCGCCACCGCGACCAGCGATCCACCGCCACCTACCTGCACACCAGTGAGGGGAGAAGACCCGCGCCATCAACCTGCTCCCATCACGGCAAGGGAACGACCTGGATCAAGGCTGACCCCACTCCCGGAACTTGAACAGACCGCCCTCCCTTCTCGCAGGGCTTGACCTTGACGCAGCGTCAACCCTGCACGCTGTCGTCATGTCCATAGATCCAGATCACAACCGAACAGGTCCGATGGCCACCGGGCAGGTTCGGGGGCCCGCGATCCAGGTGCGCGCCCTGGAGAGGTCGTATGGCGAGCTGCATGTGCTGCGCGGGGTGGACTTCGACGTGGCTCGGGGCAGCATCTTCGCCCTGCTCGGGTCCAACGGCGCAGGCAAGACCACGGTCGTGAAGATCCTGTCCACGCTGTTGAAGGCGGACGCGGGCACGGCCACCGTCGCCGGCTTCGACGTCGCCACCCAAGCGGCGAACGTGCGGGAGTCGATCAGCCTCACCGGGCAGTTCACGGCCGTGGACGACGTCCTCACCGGGCGCGAGAACCTGATCCTGATGGCGCGGCTGCGGCGCGTGAAGGACGCCGGCCATGTCGCGGATGACCTGCTGGCCCGCTTCCAGCTCACCGACGCAGCCAGGCGGAGGGTGGCGACGTACTCCGGAGGGATGCGCCGCCGACTGGACATCGCCATGAGCCTGATCGGGAATCCACCGGTGATCTTCCTGGACGAGCCGACCACCGGGCTGGACCCTCAAGGTCGCATCGAAGTGTGGAACAGCGTCAAGGAGCTCGCGGGGCGGGGAACAACGGTGCTGCTCACCACCCAATATCTGGACGAGGCCGAACAGCTCGCCGACCGGATCGCGATCCTCCACGAGGGACGGATCATCGCCAACGGCACCCTCGCCGAACTGAAGCAGCTCCTCCCGCCGGCCAAGGTCGAGTACGTCGAGAAGCAGCCGACCCTCGAAGAGGTCTTCCTCGCCGTCGTCGGAGCCACCGGCCAAGACGCCGACGCCGGCGACCGCAGCGTCGGCACCAACCGATAGGGAATTCTGATGACCAGGCGCTTCGTAGGTGACACCGCCCTGCTGACGGGACGTTCCCTGCGCCACATCGCGCGCAGCCCGGACACCATCATCACGACCACGATCATGCCGATCGCCTTCATGCTGCTGTTCGTCTACGTGTTCGGCGGAGCAATCCAGACCGGGTCGGGCAAGTACGTGAACTACCTGCTGCCCGGCATCCTGCTGATCACGATCGCCTCAGGCATCTCCTACACCGCATACCGGCTATTCCTGGATATGCAGAGCGGGATCTTCGAGCGTTTCCAGTCCATGCCGATCGCGCGGTCGTCCGTGCTGTGGGCACATGTGCTGACCTCGCTAGTCGCCAACGTGATCTCGCTCGTAGTGGTTGTGCTGGTGGCCCTCCTCATGGGCTTCCGCTCCGGGGCGGGCGTGCTGGCCTGGCTCGCGATCGCCGGCATCCTGATCCTGTTCACCCTGGCCTTGACCTGGCTCGCCGTCATCGCCGGCCTGTCAGCGAAGACGGTGGACGGCGCGAGCGCGTTCTCCTACCCGCTCATCTTCTTGCCGTTCATCAGCTCGGCATTTGTCGTCACCGCAACCATGCCCGGCCCGGTGCGCGCCTTTGCCGAGAACCAGCCGGTGACCTCCATCGTCAACACGATCCGCGACCTGTACACACAGCAGCCGGTCAGCGGCGGCATCTGGACCGCCTTGGCCTGGTGCCTCGGCCTCTTCAGCGTCGCGTACGCCTTGGCGATCAGCATCTACCATCGCAAGATCAGTTGATAACGTGTCTCGTTCGGGCAGGCTGAGGCCATGCTGACGATCGGACAGCTGGCGTCCTACGCCGGGGTGACCATCCGCGCGGTGCGGCACTACCACCAGATTGGACTGCTCCTAGAGCCGGAGCGCGACGCTTCCGGCTACCGGACATATGACGCCGCAGCGGTCGTGCGACTCATCCGGATCCGCACCCTGGCCGAGGCCGGCGTCCCGTTGGCCCGGGTCCGCCAGCTGCTCGACGCCGACCCGGAGACGTTTGCCGCTGCGACCACCGAGATCGACCGGCAGTTGCGTGCGCAGATCCGCGCACTCCAGGAGCACCGTCGGCGGATCGCGCAGCTGGGCACCGGCGATTCGTTGGCTCTCCCGAAGGAGGTGGTCGACTACCTGGACCGCCTGCGTGCCACCGGTGCGTCGGAGGCGATCATCGAGCCTGAGCGAGATGCCTGGATCCTGATGGCGGCGCGATATCCCGAAGGGATTCCGGCGCTCATGGCCGACAAGGTGGCCCAGCTGGCTAACCCGGATGTCGTCCGGCTCTACCAGCTCATCGGTCGGATCGCAGAAGACGGGGAGGACGAGGAGCTCCTGCGCGAAACAGCCGACCTGATGAGCGAGCTGTTGGAGCAGGCGGCGGACAGCGGGGACCTGGACCGGCAGGACGAGCACATGCCGGACGAGGCGTTCATCGGCCTGATGGACTCGTTCGCCGATGCTTCCCATCCTGCGGTCGCGCGGTTGCGGGAGCTGATCGCCGAGCGTGGTTGGACCGGGTGGACTCGGATCGAAAAGCGCAGCCCTGAGGCATCACGCCGTGCCGGCACCCGCATCTGATCAGACGCACTCATCTGCCTGCTGTCAGCACGCCTCTCCCGTGCCCTTGGAGGCACAATCGGATGCGGTCCGCTCGACATTCCTGCAGCGGCCCACACGCGTTGCCGATCGCGTGAACCGCTCGGGGGGCGCTCTCGACCCGGTTCAGAGCTTGTATCTCCGATCCCGCCGCGTGCCGACGGCTGACGGCCGCCGCCGTCCTACCGGCGGCGCGGCCACCAGGCGCGGTGCGGGAAATCAGGTCCACTGCCTTGGAGGTCAGCCGCCGGATCGAGCAGGGTGGTCCCACGCAGCTTCGCGACCCGCAACCGTGTCGGCGCAGGACCCGCTGCCCAAACGAGCAAGGCGGCATTCGCCGAGGCGGAACGAATCAGCCGCGACAGCTTCGACGAGGTTCACCGGTGCCGAGCACGTGGTCAGATCGGCACCTCGCTGCTGAGGATGGCGGTGCGATCTTCAGGCAGGCAGAGGAACTCGGCCTGGCTGGCCGCATTGCGGGCAAGCGCTATGAAGAGCATCTTTCGCCAGATGGCCATGCCCGGTGTCTTGGTGCGACGCAAGGTGATCCGGGACACGAAATAGGCTGCCTCGGCGGGATCGAAGTCGAGTTCGATGCGGTCGGAGCCCGCCGCTCGGCGCAGCACCTCTGGGAAATCGGTGGCGTCCTGGAATCCAAATCGCGCTTCGATGTGAATGATCCCGTCGTCGGGGTCGCCCAGGTTGTCGAAGCTGAGACGACGGTCCCACGGGACGTGCGGGATGTTGTCGGTGCGGCCCGAGATGATGACCACCCGCTTGTGCAGCACCCGATACAGGGCCACATTCGAGCGAAGTGCCAGCGGCGTCGTCCCTTTCGTCGGGTGCGGGAAGATGGCAACACCAGGAACCCGTGGGATGTCCAGCCCGTGTACGGCATCGATGAACGACAGCAGCAACCCCTCCTTCTCGATCCGTCGAGCGGTCACGATCTGCCGTCCCCGTTGCCAGGTCATCAGGGCCGTGTACACCGCGATGGCGATCAGCAGCGTCAGCCAGCCACCGTGAGCGACCTTGGTGAGGTTGGCGGCGAAGTACGTGACTTCGATTCCGCCGATCACCACGCCGAAGAGGATCAGGCGCCAGGCGGGCCACTGCCAGCGGGTTCTCGCGACGACCAGGAAGAGAGTCGTCGTGATCAGGAACGTGCCGGTGACGGCCACGCCGTACGCGGTCGCCAGCCGGGACGAGGACCGGAAAGTGAAGATCACGACGAGAACGGCGACGAAGAGCAGCCAGTTGACGGACGGGACATAGATCTGCCCGTACTCCCGCTCCGAGGTCTGCCTGACCCGCAGGTGCGGGAGAAAACCGAGCCGGAGCGCCTGCCGGGATACAGAGAATGCCCCAGAGATGACCGCCTGCGATGCGATCACCGTCGCCGCAGTCGCCAAGAACACCATCGGCAGTTGCGCCCAGTGCGGCAGGAGCAGGAAGAACGGGCTGGAGCGGCTGGACGGGTTGCGCAGGATCAGGGCACCCTGAGCCAGGTAGTTGAGGGTCAATGATGGGAAGACGATCAGGAACCACGCCCGGCGGATCGGCGCGCGTCCGAAGTGGCCCATGTCTGCGTAGAGGGCCTCCGCGCCCGTGATGGCCAGGACGACGGCGCCCATCGCGATGAACGCGATGTATGCGTGGCTGGCGACAAAGGACACGGCGTAGCCCGGCGAGAGACCTTTGAGAATTCCTGGATGCCGCGCCACCTCGTTCAAGCCCGCAACGGCCAGAGCGAGGAACCAGAACACCATGATCGGGCCGAAGAGGCGGCCGACCCGGTGTGTACCCCGGCTTTGGACCACAAAGAGCAGCGTCAAGATGATCGCCGCCACCGGGAGGACCGCCTCCGCCAGGCCGGGCGCCGGCACCTCGAGACCTTCCACGGCCGACAACACAGAGATGGCCGGCGTGATGACGCTGTCGCCGTAGAACAGGGACGCCCCGAGCACCCCCAACGCCATGACGACAGCGGCAGCTCGCCCTTCCCTGCTTCTTAGGCCTTGGCGAGCCAGTGCGCCGAGGGCCATGACCCCACCCTCGCCGTCGTTGTCCGCCCGCAGGATGAACACCACATACTTGATCGACACAATGAGCATGATCGACCAGAACACCAGCGACACAACGCCGTAGACGTCGCCTGGCGTCGGACGAACCGCGCCATTGTCGATCGAGAACACTGTCTGCAGCGCGTACAAAGGGCTGGTTCCGATGTCGCCGTACACCACCCCTAGGGCACCGAGCATCAGCCCCCAACCGAGACCGCCGTCGCGAGGAGAGACGTGACCGCCGCTGGTAGGGCGTTGCGTTGTCAGGCCACTCATCGCGACACCAGCCTGCCCGGCCCCTGGGGCCTCAGTTGATCCTGAACCAAGACCCACATCAGAGTTTCTCTGCTGGGCGCATGCTCCGAGCGCACCAGGCACCTGCCCCGTGGAATGGCCACCATGCGACAACTCCACGTCCAGTCGCCGCAAGCTCACAGGCGCGGTCTTAACGAGATCCATACGCGAAGGTGCATCAGGCGCTGGCTCGGCTGGTTCACCGGTGGCCCGCGGGCTCGTCTCCGTTGTCGCATTCGCGCACTACGACCTTGGCCACGTCCGAGGTGCCTCGCACGACACCTCGCTCCGGCGAGCTCCCGCGGCGGCGGCCTCAGGCCTCGAATCCCTTACCACCAGGGGCCCCGCCCGCCACACCCCGGCCCCAAGGAGCAGCATGCACCGAGGCCAGCCAGTCCGATGGTCTGCATGCCTGGCGTTCAGTGATCACTTCAGCGGTTGCGGTCGAACCTCCTGGCGCGGTCGGCGCCCGACTTGACACCGCAGCGCGCTGGCGTTGATCTATGCCGGCGGCCCGAATGGAGCGTCGATCTCATTCAGGACTCGGACGCGCAGGTCGGCGGCGGCGCCGGCATGGTAGAGCGGTCCGTACCCGTCGGTGAGCAGATCCTTGACGTGGGCCACCACGCGCGCGGACATCGGCCCCGGTGTCAACAGCTGATCGATCATGGACTGGATCACCGGCCGGGCGTCCGAGACGGTGTCTCGTCGAACGGGAACCTTGGCCCACAATCGGTGCGGGAGCGGACCACTGGCTTCGACCAGGACCCGCTGCAAGCTTCGGGCCAGGCCGCGCCGGATCGAGGGCCGCGTCAGGGTGTGGGCTCGAACGGCGAGCAGGCAGCTGCTCTCCGGAGCGGTGCCGCGGGCGAGAGCACGATCCAGCCGATCCGCCCACACCCGGGCGGCCACCCGCTCCCACGGCCGGGCGGGCCGCGAGATGAGCCCCAGATCCCGGTCCTCGACCACGATCCACATTGGATGTCCTTACGTGAATTCAGCCTGAGCGATCAGGCTGGAAATCGCCACGGCCGCATCTCCCGGATATTCACCATGCGACCCGTGACGTCGGGTCGGCGCAAGCGGACGAGCGCCGTCTTAACGGGATCCATACGCCGGCTACCGGCTTGAGGATGCCCGCCCGCCCGGGCTCTCCACCCGCCAAAAGCCCGCGGAGTGAACCCCCATGGCGATGACCCCCGCAACGAGAAACGTCACCCCGGCGACCCACGTGATGTGCCAGAACCCCGCGACGATCCCGATGAACGCGGCCATCTGGGCGATCGCCTGCGCGACCGTGGCGATCATGGACGGGGTTCGCCGACCGCGGAATACCTCCTGCCGGTTGACCAGCACGAGCGCCGCCAAGAACGGGATGGCCACCGCGAACGCGATGATGCTGACCCTGGCGGAGGCATCGAGCTTCGTGGCGACGAGGAACGGCTGCACCATGACCACCGCGACCCCGATCAGCCC
>JBKPQU010000403.1:0-7618 GCA_046734255.1 Actinomycetota bacterium | reverse complement strand
GTCCTGCCCGAGGCGGACCGCAGGGCGCTGCGCGAGGCGATCGTGCAGCACGACGCCGACCGGGCCGCGGCCACAGCCCGGCTGGACATCGAGGCGATCGCGGCGGCCCGGGCCGAGCCCCGCCCGGACCTCCGGGCGCTGGTGACCGCGGAGGAGCTGGCCTCCTCCGACGAGGCCGAGGCGGCCGGGCGGGTCGCGCTGTGCGAGAACGCCGCCGGCGCGCTCGACGCGATCGCCGTCCAGCTGCGCGCGCACCTCGAGGCGACCGGGCCGCTGGTCGAGCGCCACCGCGTGGTCAACGACCTCTTCCGCTGTTCCGAGGGCACCGGCGGGGACAACCTGCGCCGGATGAGCCTGTCGGCCTACGTGCTGGCCGCCCGGCTGGAACAGGTGGCCGCCGCGGCCAGCATCCGGCTGCGGGAGATGTCCGGCGGCCGCTACGAGCTCGTGCACTCCGACGCGACCGAGCGCGGCCGGGGCCGGTCGGGGCTGGGCGTGCAGGTGGTGGACGCCTGGACCGGGCAGTGCCGGGAGACCGCCACGCTGTCCGGCGGTGAGGCCTTCTACACCTCGCTGGCCCTGGCGCTCGGCCTCGCCGACGTGGTGTCCGCCGAGGCCGGCGGGACGGCGATCGAGACACTGTTCGTCGACGAGGGGTTCGGCAGCCTGGACGAGCAGACGCTGGAGGACGTGATGGGTGTGCTGGACGGCCTGCGCTGCGGCGGCCGGGCGATCGGGCTGGTCAGCCACGTTCCCGAGCTGCGCACGCGGATCCCCTCCCGCCTGGAGGTGCTGCGGCACCGGGACGGGTCGCGGCTGCGGCAGGTGAGCGCGTGAGCCCGACCTCGCCCGGGACGCCGGCGGAGGGGTCACCGGCGGAGGGATCGCCGGGGCTGGCCGTCCTCGACATCGACGGCACCCTGTCCGACACCCGGCACCGGCTGCACCACCTGCGCGGGCGGCGGCGCGACTGGGGGGCGTTCTTCGCCGCCGCCGGCCAGGACCCGCTGCACCCGGAGGGGCTCGCGGTCGCCACCGAGCTGGCCGGCCGCGGCCACCCGATCGTCTACCTCAGCGGGCGCCCCGAGCGCCTGGCCAGGGTGACCACCACGTGGCTGGCCGACAACGGCTTCCCGCCCGGTGAGCTGCAGCTGCGCCCGCACGGCGACCGTCGGCCGGCGACCACCGTCAAGCTGGAGTCGTTACGCCGGCTGGCCGAGCGCGGGCCGATCGTCCTGCTGCTGGACGACGACCCGAAGGTGGTCGAGGTGGCGCGGGCCAGCGGCCTGGTCGCCGAGGTGCTGCTGGCCTCCTGGCAGCCCGACGACATCGGCCACTGGTCCTGACGCCGCCGCTCAGCTCTCGAACGCCTCCGGCGGCGGGCAGGCGCAGGCCAGGTGGCGGTCGCCGTACGCGCCGTCGACCCGCCGGACCGGCGGCCAGTACTTCGACCGCGGGTCCACGCCGGGCGGGTAGCCGGCCTCGGCCCGGGTGTACTGGTGCGGCCAGTCCCCGGCCAACGCCTCGGCCGTGTGCGGCGCGTTGACCAGGGGGTTGTCCTCGGCGGGCCACTCCCCCTCGGCCACCTTGGCGATCTCGGCGCGGATCGCCAGCATCGCGTCGCAGAACCGGTCCAGCTCGGCCAGGTCCTCGCTCTCGGTGGGCTCGACCATCAGCGTGCCGGCCACCGGGAACGACATCGTCGGGGCGTGGAAGCCGTAGTCCACCAGGCGCTTCGCGACGTCGTCGACCGTGATCCCGGTCTGCCGGGTGATCGCCCGCAGGTCGAGGATGCACTCGTGCGCGACCAGCCCGCCGCGGCCGGTGTAGAGCACCGGGTAGGCCTCGCGGAGCCGGGCGGCGACGTAGTTGGCGGCCAGAATCGCCGTGCAGGTCGCCCGGCGCAGGCCGTCCGGGCCCATCAGCCGGATGTAGGCCCAGGAGATCGGCAGCACACCCGCCGACCCGTAGGGCGCGGCGGAGACCGGCCCGACCCCGCCTGCCGGGCCGGCGTCCGGGTCGAGCGGGTGGTTCGGCAGGTACGGCGCCAGGTGCGCGCGGACGCCGACCGGCCCGACCCCGGGCCCGCCGCCGCCGTGCGGGATGCAGAAGGTCTTGTGCAGGTTCAGGTGCGAGACGTCTGCCCCGAACCGGCCGGGACGGGACAGCCCGACCAGAGCGTTGAGGTTCGCGCCGTCGACGTAGACCTGCCCGCCGGCGTCGTGCACCAGCGCGCAGATCTCGGTCACCGACTCCTCGAAGACCCCATGGGTGGACGGATAGGTGATCATCAGGGCGGCAAGCGCGTCCCGGTGGGCCTCGATCTTCGCCTTGAGGTCGTCGAGGTCGACGTTGCCGAGCTCGTCGCAGGCGACCACGACGACTCGCATCCCGGCCATCACCGCGCTGGCCGCGTTCGTGCCGTGCGCGCTGGCCGGGATCAGGCAGACCTCCCGGCCGCCCTCGCCCTGGGCGCGGTGGTAGGCGCGGATCGCCAGCAGCCCGGACAGCTCGCCCTGCGAGCCCGCGTTCGGCTGCAGCGACACCGCGTCGTAGCCGGTGATCGCGCAGAGCCACGCCTGGAGATCGGCGATCACCTGGCGGATGCCGTCGGCGTGGGCGGCGGGCGCGAACGGGTGCAGCGCCGCGAAGCCGGGCCAGGTCACCGGCTCCATCTCGGTGGTGGCATTGAGCTTCATCGTGCAGGAGCCGAGCGGGATCATCCCGCGGTCCAGGGCGTAGTCGGCGTCGGCCAGCCGGCGCAGGTAGCGCAGCATCGCGGTCTCGCTGCGGTACCGCGCGAACGTCGGGTGGGTGAGGTACGGCGAGGTGCGGCGCAGCGACTCCGGCAGCGACTGCGGCAGCGAGGAGGGCAGCGACGGCGGCAGCGAGCGCAGCGACGGCGGCGGGACGCCGAAGGCGAAGCAGACCGCCGCCAGGTGGGCGGGCGTGGTGGTCTCGTCGCAGGAGATCGCGACGTGGTCGCCGTCCACCCGGCGCAGCAGGATCCCGCGGCTCGCGGCCTCCTCGATCACCTCGCCGGCGTGCTCGGGCACGCGGGCGAGCACGGTGTCGAAGAACGCGCCGTGCACGACCTCGACGCCGCCGGCGCGCAGCGCGCCGGCGAGGGCCGCGGCCTGCCCGGCCACCCGGGCGGCGATCCCGCGCAGCCCGGCGGGGCCGTGGTAGACGGCGTACATCGCGGCGGTCACCGCGAGCAGGACCTGCGCGGTGCAGATGTTGCTGGTCGCCTTCTCACGGCGGATGTGCTGCTCGCGGGTCTGCAGCGCAAGCCGGTACGCCGGCCGGCCGGCGGCGTCCCGGGAGACCCCGACCAGGCGGCCGGGCAGCGTCCGCTCCAGTCCCTTGCGCACGGCCATGTAGCCGGCGTGCGGGCCGCCGTAGCCGAGCGGGACGCCGAACCGCTGGCTGGTGCCCACCACGATGTCCGCGCCGACCTCACCGGGCGGGCGGAGCACGGTGAGCGCGAGCAGGTCGGCCGCCACCGTGACCAGCGCCCCGCGCTCGTGCGCGGCCGCGACCACCGGGGCCGGGTCGGCCAGGGCGCCGGACGAGCCGGGGTACTGGGTCAGCACGCCGAAGACCGGCCGTCCTGCGGCGGCGGCGTCGAGCGCCGCACCCACCCGCGCGGCCGCCTCGTCCGCGCTGGCCTCCCCCCGGGCCGCACCCGACAGGTCGGCGGTGACGATCTCGATCCCGAGCGGCTGCGCGCGGGTCCGCAGGACCGCCACGGTCTGCGGGAAGAGGTCGGTGTCGATCGCGAGGACGCCCTCGGTACCGGTCGAGGTGGCCCGGCGCATCAGCGTGACCGCCTCGGCGGCCGCGGTGCCCTCGTCGAGCAGCGAGGCGTTGGCCACCGGCAGCCCGGTCAGGTCCTCGACGACGGTCTGGAAGATGATCAGGGCCTCGAGCCGGCCCTGGGAGATCTCCGGCTGGTAGGGGGTGTAGGCCGTGTACCAGCCGGGGTTCTCCAGCAGGTTGCGGCGGATCACTCCGGGGGTGTGCGTGCCGTAGTAGCCGAGGCCGATCATCGGGACGGCGATCGTGTTCCGGTCGGCGAGCGCGCGGAGTTCGGCCAGGACCTCCGGCTCGGTCGCCGCCGGCGGCAGGTCGAGCGGGTCGGTGCTGCGGGCGCTGCCCGGCAGCGCGGCCTCGACCAGGGCATCCAGGCTCGGCGCGCCGACGGTGTCCAGCATCCTGGCCACCTCGGGCCCGCTCGGGCCGATGTGCCGGTCGTCGAAGCCGTCGGCCGCAGGGGTCGATGCCGCCGCGGCGTGCCCGCCGTGCGGGAGTTCGTCCAGGCTGTGGATCGGGTGGATCGTGGTGGTCACGGGAGGCTCCCGGGAGACGTCATGTGCCGGGGGATCCGACAACTCGTCTCCCCCTCCGTCGGGACCGGCCCCTCCGGATCTGCCTCGCCCACGCGGTCCTTGCGCCTGAGAGGTTCCGGGGGAGGCTTGCCCCTTCGGCGCCCCGTCGGACGGGGCTCTCCCACGCGGGGTCTGCAGCGATGCCGACGTTACCACCGTGCCGCGGAGGCGCCAGGGGCGGCACGCCCGGACGGGCCGCCGGTACCGCGGCGGGGGTGTCGCGGGTTCGGCCAGGTGCCCCTCCGGGCGGTAGCGTCACTGCCGCGAAGACCACGTCCGGTCGACCGGACGCCTCATCGCCAAGGAGAGCCACGTGATCGTGATCAGCCTGTGCAGCCTCAAGGGCGGTGTCGGCAAGACCTCCGTTGTCCTCGGTCTGGCCTCCGCCGCGCTGGCCCGCGGCCTGCCCACCCTCGTCGTCGACCTCGATCCCCAAGCCGACGCCACGCTCGCGCTCGACGTGCGCCCGCCCACCGAGGACGGCCCGGACGACGACGTCGCCACCGTGCTCGGCGCCGCCCGGCGCGGCCACGGCGCGGTCACGGTGACCCCGAGCGGCTGGTCGGACGGCGAGCGGGGCCGGGTCGACGTCCTCGCCGGGTCCCCGGAGGCCGCCGACCTGGACCGGCCCGGCGGCGAGGAGCGGACCGTGGCCCGGCTCTCCCAGCGCCTGTCCCAGGCGCTGGCCGGCCTCGACGACTACCGCCTCGTGCTGGTGGACTGCCCGCCCTCGCTGGGCGCGCTGACCCGCGCGGGCCTGGCCGCCAGCCATCGGGCGGTCGTGGTGACCGAGCCCGCGCTGTTCTCGGTCTCGGCGGCCGACCGCGCCCTGCGGGCGGTCGACGAGCTGCGCCGCGGCCCGGCGCCGGGGCTCCAGCCGATGGGGGTGCTGGTGAACCGGTTCCGCCTGCGCTCGCCGGAGCACCGGTACCGGCTGGGCGAGCTGTCCGACATGTTCGGGCCGCTCGTGCTGTCCCCGCCGATCCCGGAGCGCAGCGCGGTGCAGCAGGCGCAGGGCGCCAGCCAGCCGGTGCACCACTGGCCGGGGACGGCTGCGCGGGAGCTGGCGGAGACGTTCGACACCCATCTGGCGAGGATCCAGCGGGTCGCCAGCCGCGCCTCGCGACAGCGGGAGCCGGCGAAGGTCTGAGGAGAGCGGGAAGAGCGGCGGGCCGCTCAGCCGCTGGCGCGATCGCGGCGCCGCTGGGCCAGCTCGTCGTCCGGGTGCTCGTTCGTGGCGTCGGCGGGGCGCTCCCCGGGCAGCGAGGCGAGGCTCCCCTCGACCTCCCGCCAGACCCGCCCAACGGCGATCCCGAACACGCCCTGGCCGCCCTGCACGAGGTCGATCACCTCGTCGGCGGAGGTGCACTCGTAGACGCTGGCGCCGTCGCTCATCAGCGTGATCTGCGCGAGGTCCTCGACGCCGCGCTCGCGCAGGTGCCCGACGGCGACCCGGATCTGCTGCAGGGAGACGCCGGTGTCGAGCAGGCGCTTGACCACCTTCAGCACGAGGATGTCGCGGAAGCCGTACAGCCGCTGGGTGCCCGACCCGGTGGCGGGGCGGACGCTCGGCTCGACCAGGCCAGTACGGGCCCAGTAGTCCAGCTGGCGGTAGGTGATCCCGGCGGCCTTGCAGGCAGTCGGCCCGCGGTAGCCGACCTGCTCGTCCAGCATGGGCAGGTCTTCGGTGAACAGCAGTCCCTGCGCCTGCACGGGCACCTCTCCGGTGGGGCCGCCGGCGCGACCTGAGGCGTCTGACGTACCGCTCACGCGGAACCTCCCGTTCGTCGCCCTCGCGGACGCCGAGTTCGCCGCCGCCAGGCGCGGACGACAGAAGTGGAACTACAACGAAGGCGTTTCCCCTGACGGTAGGCGCCCGCCTGCCAGGCGTCAACGAGGCGGTGACCGACCGTCACGGGCGTGTCGCGCGGCGGCAGGAAGGGGCGGCGGGCGTGGGCGCCGAGTGAGCATGACCGGGCGGGCTCGCCGGGCGATCCGGGCATCGCGCCTGGTATCCGCACACAGCGGGGTCAGTCCGCGGTCGGGGGCGCGCCTTCCCCGAAGTCCTCCGGGGAGATCTTGTCCAGGAACTCGCGGAACTTCTCCACTTCGTCCTCGTCCTCGTCCGGCACGGCTACCCCGCCGACCTCGAGGACCTCCTCGGCCCCGACGATCCGGCAGCCGGTGCGCAGCGCAAGCGCGATGGCGTCGGACGAGCGCGACCCCACTGTGAGCCCGCCGTCGAAGACCAGTTCGGCGTGGAAGACGCTGTCGCGGATCTCGGTGATCCGCACCTCCTCCAGACGGCGGCCGAAGGCGATGATGATGTCGCGCATCAGGTCGTGCGTCAGGGGTCTCGGCGGGACGACGCCCTGCTGGGCGAAGGCGATCGCACTGGCCTCGGGTGCGCCGACCCAGATCGGCAGGTACCGATCGCCACCCCGCTCGCGCAGCAGCACGATCGGGTTGTTCGACGGCATCTCGACCCGTACCCCCACCACGTCCAGCTCGCGCACAACGTCACCGTACCCCGCGCATCTGGAGGCTGGCGACGGGACGGCGACGGGCGTCCCGCGCACCCCGCGCGACGTCGCGCGCTCAGGCGCCGCCGCGGTCGATCGCGGACTTCACCAGCGCCGCGTGCAGCCGCACGCACAGCGCCGCGAGCTCGCGCGCGGTCTCCTCCGCTCGCGCCGCGGACTCCGCTCCGCGCTGCCGCCGCAACGGCGCGACCACCTGCTCCACGAGGCCCGCCTCCCGATCGGCGCCGGTGCGGAAGGCACGCAGGTGGCGCGGCTCGACGCCGAAGGCGGCGAGCTCGCCGGCGGTGCGGGCGATCACCACGGCGTCCGCGTCGAACCCGGACGCGCGCGAGGTCACCAGCCCGAACGACTCGAGCGCGCGCAGCAGCTGCTCGTCGATCCCGCAGGCCTGCAGGAACTGGCGGCGGTCCAGGCGCATCTCGGCGGGGGCGGGCTGATCGGCCTCGCGCGCCGCCCCCTCCCCCTGCCTGACCAGCCGGGGCGACTGCGGGCCCAGCCCGTGCAAGAGCGGCGGCTCCAGGCCGCGGTCGAGCGCGTCGAGGTGCTCGCGGATCACGCGCAGCGGCAGGTAGTGATCGCGCTGCACGGTCAGGACGTAGCGGAGCCGCTCGAGGTCGTGGTGGTCGAACTTGCGATACCCCGCCGCGGTGCGCTCCGGGGTGACCAGCCCCTGCTCCTCAAGGA
>JBKPQU010000402.1:0-8228 GCA_046734255.1 Actinomycetota bacterium | reverse complement strand
CTGGTGGAGGAGATCACGCCCTTCCCCGGCGCGGGCGCGGTCTGCCGGTGGATGCGCGAGCTGCTCGGCGAGGGCTACCCCCCGGCCCGGCTGCAGGACTTCTTCGGCCTGCGCTGCCTCCCGCAGGTGCAGGGGCCGGTGCTGGACGCCGTCGAGGGCCTGGACGGCGTGGTCGGCCGGCTGGCCAACGTCGCCGCCGAGAACCCGGTGGTCCGCCCGGACGCTCCGGACGTCGTCCACCACGGCGGCTTCCACACCGCCTACCTGGGACTGTCGCTGGATGCCGCGACGCTGGCCGTGGCGCAGTCCGGCGCGTCGGTGCTCGGCCGGCTGGCGCACCTGCTCGAGCCGCTGACCCCCGGTGGGCCGGCATTCCTCGCCGGCGGCGTGCCCGGCTCCTCCGGGGCGATGGCGCTGGAGTTCGTCGCCGCCTCCGCGCTGGGCGCGCTGCGCGCGCTCGCCGTCCCGGCCGGCCTGCAGACGGTCACGCTGTCCCGCGGCGTCGAGGACGACGCCAGCTTCGCCTCCCTGTCGGCCCGTCAGGCCCGGGACGCGGTGCCTCGCTACGCCACGCTGCTCGCCTGCGAGCTCGTGGCCGCGGTGCGCTCCCTGCGGCTCCAGGGCCTCACCGCCGACCAGCTTCGGACCGGGAGCTCCGCAGCCGGTCCGAAGCTGGTCGCCGCGCTGGCACTCTGCCGCGACCTACCCGACTCCCCGGCCGACCGCGATCTCACCCCCGACCTCGACCTCGCCACTGCCCTCCTGGAACCCCTTGCCGATCTCCTCGCCTAGCGGCCGCAGCGCCGCTCGGCGCTGATCATGGGCGAAAGGGTGGTTCGTGAGCCGGGGACGGCGCAGATCCTGCGGACGGAGGCCCGGGTCAGGAGCCGCTGCGGCGGCGGGAGGAGGCCGGTTGCTGCTGGCCGGCGGCGAGATCGATCCGCATCGGCGGGCGCTCGGCGGGCCGGACGAGCGCGAGCGTCGGGTCGGCGCCGCCGGCCGGGGCCTCGAGCCGGCCGGCGGCGACGATCTCCGCGGCGATGTCCCGGACCTTGCGCTGCTCGGCCTGGGACATCGCGACGAGCAGCTCGAAGGCGCGGTCGGCGGAGCAGCCGTTCTGCGCCATCAGCATGCCCTTGGCCTGCTCGATCATCGCCCGCGCCTCCAGCGCCTGCTTGAGCTGGAGGTTCTCGGTCTGCAGGGCGACCACCAGCTCACCGGCCGCGGGGCCGGTGCTGGTGTCGTGCAGGATCTGCGACACCTCGCGATCGAGGTGTGTCGTCATCCGGTGCAGCGACGAGATGATGTCGCGCACCGACGCGAGCAGCATCTCCACCCGAGCGACTTGACCTGTGCCGCGGCTGTCCGCGTGCTCTCGACCGAGATCAGACGACATGGCCACAGCGTGGCTCGTCACCGCGTCGCTCGCTGGAGTTTTGTGTAAGCGGAGAGTGATTCGCCGAGGATTGCACCGAGCTGTCGAGGAGCCGGTCGGTCGTTCGGTCCATTTGCCCTTCTCGCCGTGGACGCCCGTGGTGTCGGCTCGACGGTTCGTTACATCCTGCTACTCTCTTGCTACTCACGGTTGACAGTGTCGACCGGTGAGCGCTGCCGGAGACGACGGCGGCAGGGGACCAGCGAGGGTCCTCCGAGCCCCCTGCGGGCGGGTCCAGACACGACCCGCGCCGTGGCTCGATCTTCTTTCTCCTTGATCCGCCCCAGCTGACCGGGCGGCGCCTCAGGACGCCCAGCGCGCCCGGGCCCGCCCGGTCGGCTCGGCGCCATGTCGCTTGCCCCTGGAAGGAACCCCGGTGCAGTCGTCCCTGCTTGAGTTCGCCGTCGCAACACCGCTGGCGCTGCTGGCGGCAATCATCATGATCCCGGCCTGCACCAACCTGTGGTGGATGCTGCACGCCTGGCGGACGCCCGAGGTGCACGAGAGCACCGCCGGACCGGCTCCGGCCGGTGCGTCGGTCACCTCCTTCTCCGTGATCGTCCCGTTCCGGCACGAGCGCGAGGACGTGGTCCGCGCCACCGTGAAGCGCCTGGTCTCCCAGACCCACGACGACGTGCAGGTCGTGCTCTCGGTCGGGCACGACGACCCGGACTCGGTGGAGATCGCCGAGCGGCTCGCCGCGCAGTGGCCGGACCAGGTGATCGTCAGCATCGACACGAGCGAGCAGAAGAGCAAGCCGCGGCAGCTGAACACCGCGCTGCGCTCCTGCACCCGCGAGTACGTTTCGATCTTCGACGCCGAGTCGCTGGCCCACCCCGAGCTGTTCGGGCACGTCGAGGCCAAGCTGGTCGAGGGCGGCTACGAGGTGCTGCAGGCCGGCGTCCAGCTGGTGAACCACCGCACCACGTGGTTCGCGCTGCGCAACTGCATGGAGTACTTCTTCTGGTTCCGCTCCCGGCTGCACCTGCACGCGCGGCACGGGTTCATCCCGCTCGGCGGGAACACCGTCTTCGTCAAGCGCTCGCTGATCGTCGAGGTCGGCGGCTGGGACGAGTCCTGCCTGACCGAGGACGCCGACCTCGGCGTCCGGCTGTCCTCCCGCGGGGTCGACGTCGGGGTGGTCTACGACCCGCGCCTGGTCACCCGGGAGGAGTCCCCGGACTCCGTCAGCGTGATGATCCGGCAGCGCAGCCGCTGGAACCAGGGGTTCCTGCAGGTCCTGGCCAAGGGGGACTGGCGGTCCATGCCCACCCGGCGGCAGCGGATCCTCGCCCGCTACACCCTGGTCCAGCCCTACCTGCAGGCCCTGACCTTCGTCACGCTGCCGATCGCGGTGGCCGCCGCGATCGGGACCACGCTGCCGCTGCCGATCACGATGTTCACCTTCCTGCCGCTGGTGCCCACGGTCGGCACCGTGCTGCTGGAGGGAGCCGGGTTGCGGGAGTTCGGCCGTGACCTGGAGCTGAAGATCGGCGTGCGGGACTACGTCGTGCTGGTCCTGTCCACCGTGCCCTACCAGGTGCTGCTCAGCTACTCCGCACTGCGCGGGCTGCTCCGGCAGTGGCGGGGCCGCGAGGAGTGGGAGAAGACCCCGCACACCGGCCACCACCTCGGCACCCCGTCGTCCACGCTGGCTGAGGCGCCGGCCGAGGCGGGTGCCGCATGAGCACGGCGACCGGAGACGGCACCGGGGCGGTGACCTCGTCGGACGGCGAGGTGGAGGTCACGACCGGGCACGCGGACCCGGGGGGCTCCGGAGGTGGCGAGCAGGCGCCCGGCGAGACCAAGCGCGTGGGCGCGTCGGGGAAGCTGCAGCCGACGCCCGTGAGCCCGGCCGCCAGGTCGATCGGCGAGGCCTCGACCGGCCCCGGCGGGACTGTCCGCCTGGGCAGGGGCCGGGTACAGGCCGCGGACTCGCCCGCCGGCCGGGCGGCGTCGGCCGCGGCCACCCGGGTGAAGCCGGACGACCCCCGCGAGCTCGTCCTGATCCGCACCCCCGAGGCCGAGATCGAGGCCGAGGCCCCGATCGACCTGGCGGCGGTGCTCGCCGACGGCCCCGCGCCCGAGCCGAGCCGCCGGCGGCGGCCGCTGTCGGACGCCTGGCTGGGCTTCGCCCTGGCCGTCTGCGTCGGGAGCGTGCACGCGATCGGCGCGTTCATCTACCCCGCGCTGGGCGACGACGAGGGCACCTACGTGGCCCAGGCGATGGCGGTGCGCGGCGGCGAGCTGGCGCACTACACCTACTGGTACGACCACCCGCCGCTCGGCTGGGTGACGCTCGCCGTCCTGAACTGGATCCCGCAGACGCTGTTCCCGGGCACCCACCCGGTGGCGGCCAGCCGCGCAGTGATCGTCCTGGGGACGGCGGTCTCGGCCGCACTGCTGTTCATGCTCGCCCGCAGGCTCGGCATGACGCGGATCTTCGCGGCGGCCACGGTGCTGCTCGCGGGGCTGTCGCCGCTGGCGGTGACCGTGGGCCGGCAGGTCTACATCGACAACCTGGCCACACCGTGGATCATCGCCTCGTTCGTGCTGGCCGCCAACCGGCGCCGGCACCTCGGGTTGCACATCGCGGCCGGGTTGTGCTTCGCGGTGGCGGTGCTCACCAAGGAGACCTCGCTGATCGTGCTGCCGGGGCTGCTCTGGCTGCTGGTCCAGCACTCCCACCCGCGCACCCGCGCGTTCTCGATCGTCGGGATGCTCGGCGCGCTCGGGCTGGTGGTGGCCTTCTACCCGCTGATGGCGGTGCTGCGTGGCGAGCTGCTGCCGGGTGACGGCCACGTCAGCCTGTTCGGGGCCGTCACCTTCCAGCTCGTGGACCGGGCCGGCAGCGGCGCGATCTGGCACGCCGGCAGCGCGCGCAGCGCGATCGTCGACGGCTGGATGTACTACGACCGCTGGCTGATCCTCGCCGGACTGGTCGCACTGCCGTTGGCGCTGGCGATACGGCGCGTGCGCCCGCCGGCGGTCGCCCTGCTCGCGCTGGTCGCGATGGCGCTGAAGCCGAACGGGTACCTGCCGGCGATGTACGTGATCGCCGCGATCCCGTTCCTCGGCCTGGCGGTCGGCGGCGTGCTGGACACGGCCTGGCAGGCGCTGTCCGCGCCGGGCCGGGCCCGGGTGCTCGGCCGCGGTGTGCTCGCGGTCGCGGGCTGCTTCGCGGTGATGGTGCTGGCCATCTCCTGGACGCCGCGCCTGGCCCAGGCTGCGACGTCCCGGCCGAACCAGAGCCGCATCGCGGCCGAGCACTGGCTGGAGGCCCACGTGCCCGAGGGCAGCGTCGTGCTCATCGACGACGTCTCGTGGGTGGAGCTGGTCCGCAGCGGCGCGGTCGAGCGCCGGAAGGCGATCTGGTTCTACAAGCTGGACTCCGACCCGGCGATCGCCGCCCGGTACCCGCACGGCTGGCGGGACGTGGACTACGTGCTCTCCACCGACCAGATGCGCCAGGCCGTGGCCGGGGACCCCTCGCTGGTGCAGTCTGCGCGCGCGCTGCGCGCATCCCGCGTGGTCGCCTCGTTCGGCTCCGGGGACGCTGTGGTCCAGGTGCGAGCGGTGATCCGGCCGGTGACATCCCCCGCGGAAGGGTCCCGGTGAGCGCGGCAACCACGGGAACGGCTACCGGATCCATCACGGGAGAGAGCGCGGGGCTGCGGGGCGGCCGCATTCCCGGGACGGTCACGATCGTCGTCCCGACGTTCAACGAGCGGGACAACATCGGGCCGCTGCTGGACCGCCTCGAACAGGTGCTGCCCGCCGACGGCGTGGAGGTCCTCTTCGTCGACGACTCGGTCGACGACACGCCCGAGACGATCCGCGAGATCGCCGCGAGCAGTGGGTTGCCGGTCTGGCTCCTGCACCGCACCGCCGAGCATCGCCAGGGGGGCCTGGGCGGTGCGGTTGTCGCCGGGTTGCGGGCCACCCAGGCGGACTGGGTGCTGGTGATGGACGCCGACCTGCAGCACCCACCGGAAACCGTGCCGGCGCTGCTCGCGGCCGCCGCCGGCGGAGCGCACGACGTCGTGGTGGCCAGCCGGTACACCGACGGCGGCTCCGCCGGCGGCCTGGCCAACGGGGCCAGGAGGGCGGTCTCCTCCGGCGCCGGAACACTGGCCCGGACGCTGTTCCCGCGGCGGATGGCCGGGTGCACCGACCCGATGAGCGGCTTCTTCGCCGTGCGCCGAGCGGCGTTGGACCTGGAGCGCCTGCGACCGGACGGGTTCAAGATCCTGCTGGAGATCCTCGCCCAGCAGCGGGGCCTGCGGCTGGTCGAGGTGCCGTTCACCTTCGCCGCCCGCCTCGCGGGGGAGTCCAAGGCGGGCATCCGGCAGGGCATCGTCTACCTGCGACACCTCCTGTCGCTGCGCACGCGCGGGATGTCCCGGCTGAGCGCCTTCCTCGCGATCGGCGCCAGCGGGGTCGTGGTCAACATGGCCGCGATGGCCGTCCTGCTGGCCGCGGGCCTGCACCACCTGCTGGCGACGGTCCTGTCCGCGATGGTGGCGGTCAGCTGGAACTTCGCCCTCGGCGAGGCCGTGGTGTTCCGCGCGCACCGCCGCGGCCGGTGGTGGGGGCGCTACGCCCGCTACGCGGGTGTGAACAGCCTGGACATCCCTGCGCGGGTGGGCCTGATCTACCTGCTGGTCGACCTCGGCCCGGTGCCGGTGATGCCGGCGACCCTGGCCTGCATCGGGATCGTCTCAGTCTTCCGTTTCGTGGCCATCGATCGACTCGTCTACCGCCGCCGCAGCGACCGACGCGGTGACGTCGTCGACCTGCGGGTGGCCGACGACGAGCTCGCCCTGGAGGAAGCCCATGAAGCGTCGTAGGTACGGGCTGCTGATCCTGGCGGCCCTCGGCGTGATCGGGACCGTTGTCGCCGTCCCTGCCGTGGCCGCGCCGACCTCGGTCGTCAACGCGAGCCTGGAGCAGGTCACCGGGGGAGTGCCCAACTGCTTCTCCCAGGTCGGCTGGGGCAACCACGGCTTCACCTGGAGCCTGGTCGCGGGCGCTCACTCCGGCACCGTGGCCCAGTCGGTCACGGTCACCGGGTACGCCGGCGGCGACCGCAAGCTGCTGATGACCGAGAACACCACCTGCGCACCGGCGGCCACGCCGGGCCAGGTGTACACGCTGTCGCTCTGGTACAAGTCGACGGCCGCGGCGACGTCGCTCACCGTGTTCCGGCACTCGGCGGCCGGTTGGACCTACTGGACCGATCTCAAGGCGCTGCCCGTGGCCGCGGCCTGGACCAAGGCGAGTGCGGACACTCCGGCGGTCCCGGCGGGGACCGACCAGATCTCCTTCGGGGCCTCGATCGCCGGCAACGGGACGCTGGTCACCGACGACTACGCGCTGGCCGCCGCCGGCGGGGGCGCCCCGGCGGGGGAGCTGACCTACAACGGCGGCCTCGAGGACGGCGCCACGACCCCCACCGGGTGGATGCTCGCGGGCTGGGGTGACGGCAAGGTGACCGGCGCGGTGACCACGGCGGCGCACACCGGCACCCGCGCCTACTCGCTCACTCTCGCGGGCCGCACCGCAGGGGACTACAAGCTGCTGCCGACCGAGGCGAAGTCGCCGGCGGTCCAGCCCGGCAGCACCTACCAGCTGTCGGTCTGGTACCACTCCACCACCGACGCCAACAGCCTCACGCTGTTCGCGCACACCGCATCGGGGTGGCAGTACTACTCCGACCTGGCCACGCTGCCCGCCTCCGCGACCTGGAAGCAGGCCAAGGTGGCCACTGCCGCGATCCCGGCCGGGATCGACGCGCTCGCCTGGGGGGTGTCGCTGTACGGCAACGGGACCCTGGTCACCGACGACTACTCCACCACCAAGATCGGCGACGCGACGCCGCCGGGCGGTGGGACGGCGACGCAGGGCCGCTGGACGGTCCTGAACTACAACATGCCGATCCGGGCGATGCACGCCACCGTGCTTCGCAACGGCAGGGTCCTGCTGATCGCCGGGTCGGGCAACGACCTCGACCAGTTCAAGGCCGGCACGTTCCGGGCGGCGGTCTGGGACCCGGTCTCCGGGACCTTCAACACGATCCCGGTACCGAAGGACATGTTCTGCGCCGGGCACGTCACCCTGCCGGACGGGCGGGTCCTCATCCAGGGCGGCACGAAGTCGTATCCCACCACCGCGGGCGGGGCGAACTACGGCGGCCTGAAGGACAGCTACGTCTTCGACCCGGCCTCGTCGGCGTTCACCAGGTTCGCGGACGCCAACGAGGGCCACTGGTACCCGACGCTCACCGAGCTGGGCGACGGGGACATCTGGATGGCGGGCGGCCTCAAGGAGGACACCACGGGCGCCGTCAACACCGAGCACTGGGACACCCAGGCGGGCACCTGGCTGGGGACGGGGCAGATCCCGCAGACCTGGTCCTACTGGGGGCTGTACCCGCACATGTTCCTGCTCGCCGACGGCCGGCTCTTCTACAGCGGTGGCCACGTCTTCGGGAACGGCCTTGCGGGCAGCGGCGCCTCGATCTACAACGCCGGGACCGGGACGATCGCCGACGTGCCGGGGCTGCGCTCCAAGGACCTGCGCGACCAGTCCGCGTCGGTCCTGTTGCCGCCGGCACAGGACCAGAAGGTGATGATCACCGGCGGGGGGAACATCAACACCAACATCCCCGGGATCAAGCAGACCGACCTCATCGACCTCAAACAGCCCGCCCCGGGCTACGTGACGGGCCCCGACCTCCCCGGCGACGGGAAGATGTACGTCAACGCCACGATCCTGCCCGACCGCACGGTGC
>JBKPQU010000401.1:0-13221 GCA_046734255.1 Actinomycetota bacterium | reverse complement strand
GACCCTGACTCTGCGGAACCGGATTGTCAGCACTTCGCATGAGCCGGCCTACAGCGAGGACGGCCTGCCGAAGGACCGGTATCGCGCCTACCACGTCGAGAAGGCCAGGGGCGGCGTCGCGCTGACCATGATCGGTGGCAGCGCGGTGGTGAGCCGCGAGAGCGCGCCGGTCTTCGGCAACCTGCAACTCTGGAAGGACGAGTCGTTGCCGTGGCTGCGGCGGCTCACGGACGAGGTCCACGAGCACGGGGCAGCGGTCATGATCCAGCTGACCCATCTCGGGCACCGCACGAGCAACTACACGCACGACTGGATGCCGGCCGTGTCGGCGAGTGCCGTGCGTGAACCGGCCCACCGCGCCTTCGCGAAGGAGGCGGAGCCCTGGGACCTGGACCGGATCCGGCGGGACTTCGTGTCGGCGGCCGAGCGCTGCGTCGAGGCCGGCCTCGACGGCATCGAGCTCATGATGTACGGCCACTTCCTGGACTCGTTCTGGACCCCCTTCTGGAACCGTCGCACCGACGAGTTCGGCGGGTCGTACGAGAACCGGATGCGCTACCCACTACAGGTCGTTTCGGAGCTCAGGGCCGCGGTCCCGGACGACTTCGTGCTCGGCGCCCGGATCAGCTTCGACGAGGAGCGCGACCCCGGCGTGGGCCCCGACGAGGCGCTGACGATCGCGGGGGACGTCGTCGCCGCGGGGGTCGACTTCATCAGTGTCATCAAGGGCTCGATCGAGACGGACGCTCGGCTGGCGCGGATGATCCCGCCGATGGGCACGCCGGCGGCCCCGCACCTGCAGTTCGCCGGCCAGATCAAGCAGAAGCTGTCGGTTCCCGTCATGCACGCGGCACGGATCGCGGATGTGGCGACGGCCCGTTACGCGATCGAGGCGGGCCTGCTCGATCTGGTCGGCATGACGCGCGCCCTGCTCGCCGACCCGCACCTGCCGTCCAAAGTGGCCGCCGGCCACGAGGACCGGATCCGGCCCTGCGTGGGCGCGAACATGTGCATCGACAGCATCTACACCTCGGGTGCGGCCTACTGCATCCACAACCCGTCCACGGGACGTGAGCTCGAGATCCCGCACGGCGTCCAGCGTGCACCCGCCGAACGCCGGGTGGCCGTCGTCGGCGGTGGCCCCGCCGGCCTCGAGGCGGCCCGCCTGCTCGGTGAGCGTGGTCATGCGGTGACCCTCTTCGAGGCCGGTCCTCAGCTCGGCGGCCAGCTCGTGCTCGCCACCACCTCGCTGCGCCGGAGGGACCTGCGCGGCATCATCGACTGGCGCCGCGACGAGCTCGAGCGCCTGGGGGTCGTCGTCCGCCTCGGCACGTTCGCCGAGCCGGACGCGCTCGCTGCCGGTGGTTGGGATGTCGTCGTCGTCGCGACGGGCGGGCTGCCCGACGTGCCCGACGTCCCCGGCGCCGAACACCTCGTCGACGGCTGGGACGTCCTGTCCGGCGCCCGACGGGTCTCCGGGCGGGTGATGATCTACGACGACCACGGCGGCAACCAGGCCCTCGACGTCGCCGAGGCCGTCGTCCGGGCCGGTGGAACGGTCGAGGTCGTCACTCCCGAGCGAACCGTCGCACCGGACGTCGGAGGGCTGGTCGCAGCCGGCTACCTCGCGGACCTCGCCCGCGCCGGAGTCCGGTTCACCGTTCTGCGGCGGCTGCGTGCAGTACGGCGGGGGCCGGAAGGTCTCGTCGTGACGCTCGGCGTCGATGGCACCGACCACATCGAGGAGCTGGTGTTCGACGCGGTCGTCACGGAGCTGGGCACCCAGCCCGTGACGGACGTCTACGACGGACTGGTCGACGGGTCGCGCAACGGCGGCGAGATCGATCTGGAGGATCTCATGGCGTTACGCCCGCAGTCGGCCGTCCGGAACCCGGACGGTGGCTATCAGCTGTTACGGATCGGCCACGCCGTCGCCGCCCGTAACGTCCACGCGGCCATGCTCGACGCCGCCCGACTGTGCCGGGCGATCTGACGTCGCGAGATCAGCCCTCGGCGAGGTAGCGCTCGACCCTCCGGTCGGGGATCACCCAGATCAGCGCCACCACGGTGAACACCGCAAGTCCCAGCCACGGAGCGACCAGCGCCGCGAGCACGATCCCGACCAGGTAGAGCACCACGGACAGCCTCTCCTTGATCGTCTGCCCGAACACCTCGCGCATGCGCTCACCCTGACCGGGGATCCGCGCCGCGGCGTGCTCGAGCACGTAGTAGGCGGTTCCAGCGCCGAGCAGATTGACCCCATAGACCACGACAGGGATCTCCGCCAGGTGCGACTCGTCCATCCACGACGTCGTGAACGGCAGCAGGGACAACATGAACAGCAGACTCAGATTGGCCCACAACACCGCGCCGTTCACCCGCTCGGAGACCTGGAACAGGTGGTGGTGGTTGTTCCAGTAGATCCCGATGTAGACGAAGGACAGGAGGTAGGTGAGCAGGCCGAGACCGCTGGTGTGCCAGAGCGCGGCAAGGGAGTACTCCTCGGGCACCGAGAGCTCCAGCACCATGATCGTGATGATGATGGCCAGCACCCCGTCGCTGAACGCTTCGAGCCGGTTCGACGTCATGTCGGGGCACTTTACGTCGGGCGGGGCGCGGGCTCGGTCCGCATCCCTGGCGCTCGGTTCAGTCGCGGCCGATCCAGGTCGCGAGGTCGACCTCGTTGCCTTCGGGATCGGCCAGCGTCCACCACATCGGGGCGTACGCGTCGTTGACCACCGTGCCGCCGGCGGCCAGCGCGGCAGCGACGCGGGCCTCGGCCTGATCGTGAGGGACGCCGACGTCGATGTGGATGCGGTTGCGACCGGTACGCATCGTGTCCATCTGCTGCACGTAGACCGGCGCGTACAGCCCGTCGGGGTCTGCGATGTCGGTGTCTCCGGCCATCTCGTAGCCCAGCACTGCACACCAGAAGGCACGGACACTGTCGACGTCCAAAGCATCGATCGCGAACTCCCAGGTCCGGGTGTGCTCCGGGTCGGCGCTGATCCCGAGACTTCTTGCGGCCTCGGAGATCTGTCTGGCCAGGCTCAGGTCGAGGCCGGTCAGCGACCAATGCGCCTTGGTGATCAGCCGGACCTCCAGCACGCCGGGACGCAGGTTGAGGTCGGGGTGGTGACCCGCCGCGTCCGCGAGCCGTCCGATCTCGGCGACCAGCTTGAGGCCGGTGGCGAAGTCGCCCGTGCGGTACAGCGCGAATGCGACCGACCACAGGACCCGCCAGTCGTCGACACCTGCCGAGTCGTGGAACTGCTGGGGTGTGATGCGCTCAGCCATGACCGACACGCTAGGCCCAGGCACCGACCAGTCGGATGCGGGTAGGTTGGTGCGTGGTGGTTGGTCATCGCGTCGCTGGGCTCTCGGGGAGGGCCTACGCCCGGGACGCTTCCTCGTACTGCCGACGGGATGGGTGATGGCCACTCCGAGCGCGGACCCGTCGCCCAGCTCCACGCATCCGTCGCCACCGACTCCGAGGGGTCACATCGCCTGGGTGGTCGCCGGGTCTCTGGCTGCCGGACTCTTGGCTGCTCTCGTACTTGTCCTGGTCGTGGTGACCGTGCAGGGCTTCGAAGCGGCCGAGCATGAGGTTACCGGCGTGGCGCTGCTGGGCTTCGCCGTCGGTTGGGCGGTGCTCGCATGGTCGTCCTCCCGGTGGACCGACCAGCCCCAGCGCTGGGCCCTGGCAGGGGCCGCCTGGACGGGCCTGGTCGGCCTGGCGCTGGTGGTGTTCTCCCCGTCCGTCGACACGATGGGCACGCTCGGCTGGATCTGGCCGCCCGCGCTTTTGGTGCTCGTGGTCTGGATGGCCCTGCAGGCGCGTCGCCGTCTGCGGAGCCGGGTGCGGTTCTGGCTCGTCTATCCCACGCTCGCCGTGATGGCGTTGGTGGCGATAGCGGGCGCTGTAGGAACGGTGCTGGAGTCGACGGCGCCGGGTGGCCAGGCGGCGGCCGGGCAGATGGTGGACGTGGGCGGTCACCGGTTGTACCTGCACTGCACCGGTAGCGGCAGTCCTACCGTGCTGCTCTCGAACGGACTGGGGGAACACACCGCGAGTTGGGCCTGGATCTCGCCACCGGTGGCCCGGGACACCCGCGTCTGCGCCTACGACCGGGCCGGGCAGGGCCGCAGCAAGGCTGCCGCCGAGCCGCAGGACGGCGAGCAGGTCGCCGCCGACCTGCACACCATGCTCGACCGCGCGCACATCACTGGTCCGTATGTCCTGGCCGGGCACTCCATCGGCGGCGTGTACAACCTCATCTTCGCCGCGCGATACCCGACGCAGGTCGCGGGCGTGGTGCTCCTGGATTCGGCGACCCCGCACCAATTCACCGCGTTGCCCAACTACTCCTCGTTCTACTCGACCTGGAGCCGGGTCTCCCCCCTGCTGCCGTCGCTGGCGCGAATGGGCCTGGGACGGGTGGCCTTCGGTACCAACTTCGGCGGTCTACCCTCAGCCGCCCGAGACGAGGAACGAGCCATCGCCTCCACCGCCCGTGAGCTGACCAGTCAACGCCTCGAATTCGGTCAGCTGCCCACCACCTACAAGCAGGCACAGAGTGCCGCCCTGAACGGCAAGCCCCTCGTCGTCATCACGGCCGGCCAAGGCCAGACTCCCGGCTGGTCCGCCGCACAGGACGCCCTCGCCGGACTCTCCACGAACGCCCTTCACCGCACCGTCACCCAGGCCACCCATGCGACTCTGCTCGAGGACCAGGACCTCTCGAGCCAATCCAGTCTCGCCATCCTGCAGGCGGTCCAGGCCGCCAGGTCCGATACACCCCTGACGCCATAGTTCGGGGTCGACGCGCGAGCCGGACGTATCGTGACGATGCACGCCGAGTGTGCGGCTTCGGCGAGAGACAGCGGGGGAGACACCCCCTCCGTTTTCAACGTATAGCGCACCGGGGGACTTGCCGCAAGGCCCCGCTCCTGCGGCAGGATCGCGGACGTGAACGTCTGTACTACCAGCGCTTTTGACCTTCCCGACAACCTCGCCCGCAAGGCCGACCCGGCGCTGATCGCGGTCGACGAGAGGCACTTCGCGTCCATCGCGGAGAGCCTCGAGCACACGATCTCGGAGCTGTCCGACCGCCTGGAGGTCGAGCGCATGGCTCCCGGCGGCATAGGCCAGGCCGCGATGGATCGCGACATGGAGGTCCACCGACTGACCGCTCGGCTGCGCACCCTGCGCCGCTTCGGTCTGGACCTGTGCCTCGGACGCATCGTCAGTGCGGACAACCCCGAGCCGACCTACGTCGGACGGCTTGGCCTCACGGACAGCGCGGGCCGTCGTCTGCTGGTGGATTGGCGCTCTCCCGTGGCTGAGCCGTTCTTCGCAGCGACCCACGCCAATCCGATGGGTCTGGTGAGCCGCCGCAGGTATCGCTGGACCCGCGGCCGGATCACCGACTTCTGGGACGAGGTGTTCACCTCGGACGGGCTCGAGGGGCACGCCGCGCTCGACGACCAGTCCGCCTTCATCGCCAGCCTGGGCAGCAGCCGCTCGCCCCGGATGCGAGACGTGCTCGCCACCATCCAGTCCGACCAGGACGCCATCATCCGAGCGGGATCCCGGGGCGCCCTCGTCGTCGACGGCGGTCCGGGTACGGGGAAGACCGTCGTCGCCCTGCACCGCTCCGCCTACCTCCTCTACGCCGACCCTCGCCTCGGTCACCGCCGGGGCGGGGTGCTGTTCGTCGGCCCGCACCAGCCCTACCTGGCCTACGTCGCCGACGTCCTTCCCAGCCTCGGCGAGGAGGGCGTGCAGACCTGTACCCTGCGGGATCTCGTCGCCGAGGGAGCCACAGCAGCGACCGAGACCGACTCGCACGTCGCGCTCCTGAAGTCCTCCGCCGACCTGGTCAAGGCGATCGAGCCCGCCGTCACGCTCTACGAGGAGCCGCCCACCACGGCGATGACGGTCACGACCCCCTGGTCCGACGTCCGGCTGAGCGCCGCCGACTGGGCCGAGGCATTCGAGGCACCGGATCCCGGCACACCGCACAACGAGGCGCGTGACCAGATCCTGGAGGAGCTGGTCACGATCCTGATGGACAAGCACAAAAGCGAGGACGACGTCCCGCAGGACCTGCTCCGGAGGTCGCTGCTGCAGAACCGCGAGTTGCGCACGGCGCTCAACCGGGCGTGGCCGCTGCTCGAAGCCACCGACATCGTCGGAGACCTGTGGTCGGTGCCCGCCTACCTGCGGATGTGCGCCCCCTGGCTGGGCCCCGACGACGTTCGGGCGCTGCAGCGCGAGGACGCCCACGCCTGGACGACGTCCGACCTGCCGCTGCTGGACGCGGCACGGCATCGGCTGGGCGATCCCGGGGCGTCACGGCGCAAGCGTCGGCACGACACCGCTGTCGCCGCCGAACGTGAGCAGATGGCCAAGGTTGTCGACCACCTCATCGCCACCGACGACTCCGAGATGAAGGTGATGTCGATGCTGCGCGGCGAGGACCTCCAGGGCGTCCTGGTCGACGAGAGCGCCCTTCCCGGCGCCGACGTGGACCGCCTCGCCGGCCCGTTCGCGCACGTCGTCGTGGACGAAGCTCAGGAGCTGACCGATGCGGAGTGGCAAATGCTGCTGCTCCGCTGCCCGCCCCGGAGCTTCACCATCGTCGGGGACCGCGCCCAGGCCCGGCACGGGTTCACGGAGTCCTGGCAGGAACGGCTCGAGCGGGTCGGGTTCGATCGGATCAACCAGGCTTCCCTGACCATCAACTACCGGACGCCTGAAACGGTCATGGCGGAAGCCGAGCCGGTCATCAGGGCCGCGCTCCCGGACGCCAACGTGCCAACCTCCATCCGCACCGGCGGCGCGCCCGTCGTCCACGGATCCGCTTCGGATCTGGGCTCCGTGCTCGACGGCTGGCTCGCGGCACATGCCGATGGGATCGCCTGCGTCATCGGCGATCCCAGGTTCCGGGCGACCGCCCGCGTCCGGTCCCTGACCCCGGAGCTGTCGAAGGGGCTCGAGTTCGACCTGGTCGTCCTCGTCGACCCAGAAGCGTTCGGCAACGGCATCGAGGGAGCAGTCGACCGGTATGTCGCGATGACCCGGGCGACCCAGCAGCTCGTCGTCCTCACCAGCTGACGCCGGTCGTCAATTTGTAGCCTCGGCTCATGCCCAGAGCCGAGACCGATGTCACCACCCGCGCCGTCAGGTACCGACACGAGGACACCGCCCTGGCGGGCGAGATCTACGTCGCCGGACCCGACCCTCGCCCCGCGGTGCTACTCATCCATGGCGGGGCCGGTCTCGACGGGCACGCGCGTGACCAGTCGAAGCGGTACGCCGTCACCGGCTATTGCGTCCTCGCCTGCGACATGTACGGCGAGGATGTCCAAGGGGACCGCGCCAAGATCATGAGCCTGCTCTCCAGCTTCCGCGAGGACCACGACTTCCTCGCGCGACGCGCCCAATCCGCCCTCGACGTGCTCGCAGGTCAACCTGAGGCGAGCAGGACCGTCGCCGCTATCGGCTACTGCTTCGGTGGCATGGCGGCTCTGGCGTTGGCCAGGGCCGGTGCCTCGCTCGACGGTGTCGTCAGCTTCCACGGGTCCCTCGCCACCCCGACCCCGGCCGGAGTCGGAGCCGTCGGCGCCAGGCTCCTGGTGTGTCACGGCGCCGCCGACCCGCACGTTCCTCTCACCGACGTCACCGCTTTCGTCGAGGAGATGGACCGAGCCGAGGCGGACTGGCAACTCAACATCTACGGCGGAGCCATGCATGGCTTCACCCACCGGCACGCCACCCCGGGCGAGACACCCGGGGTGGCCTACCACCGGGAAGCCGACCAGCGGTCGTTCGACGACGCGCAACGGTTCCTGGCCAACCTGACCTCCGGAACACCCACCGGGCGTCCCCGCATCGACCAGACATGACGCACCGGCCGACGAACACGGACCAAGGATGCGTCAGCTGACCAGGCAGAACGGGTGCCCGGCCGGGTCGGCGAACACGCGGAAGCTCTCGCCGCCCCCCGGGAGCCGCGTCGCACCGAGTTCCAGCGCACGCGCCTCACCGACGTCGAGGTTGTCGACGAGGATGTCGAGATGCGCCTGCTGCGGGCGCGCGGGATCGGGCCACGCGGGCGGGGTGTAGTCGCTGACCTGCTGGACCAGCACGCTCTGACCACCGCCGACGATCATCGCGCCCTCCGGCCCGTCGTATGTCACCTCCATGCCAATGAGGTCGGCGTAGAAGCGGGCCAGGGCGGATGCATCGGGTGCGTCGATCGTCACCG
Organism: Actinomycetota bacterium; assembly: GCA_046734255.1. Classification (GTDB taxonomy): domain Bacteria; phylum Actinomycetota; class Actinomycetes; order Actinomycetales; family Kineosporiaceae; genus JBKPQU01. Next base: position 4,948 of record JBKPQU010000401.1, on the reverse strand, counting down.
CGAACAGGTTCATCACAGGCCCGACGCCGTCCTTCTGGCAAAGGTCGAACGGGTGGCCGGCCGGGTCGGCCAGCGTGATCCAGTTGGCCCCGTTGCCCAGCCGGGTGGCGCCGAGGGCGATGGCCCGCTCGGCCGCCACGTCAGGGGTGTCCACCTGTAGGTCCAGGTGGAACTGCTGCGGCCGCTCCTGGCCGGGCCACTGGGGTGCGACGTGGTCGGGAGCCCGCTGGAAGGCGATCACCCGGCCGTCATCGAGCCGGAGGGTGATCCAGTCGGGGTCCTTGCGGACGATCGTCCAACCTGTGAGCTCGGCGTAGAACGAGGCGAGCGTCTCGATGTCCGGGGCGTCGAATGCCACGAGTTCCAGGCGTGCTGTCACGGTCATGGACCCCATCCTGCCCCCCGGCTCCTCCAACACACTCCTGACGGCGCCGGTCGTAGGCCTCATGCCCGCACGGGGCAATCCGATCCCTCCGGGGAATCGCCGTGGCTGGGGGTGACGCGCTCCCGGATCCCAACCAGAATGATCGACCCATGGATCGATGAGTTTGAGCCGGCCGCTTCGTCAGGAACGCTTGAGCAGCGCAACGGGTGGAGGGAGAGGACAGTGCGAGTCGTCGTCAGTGAGTTCATGAGCCTCGATGGGGTCGTGCAGGCGCCCGGCGGCCCGGAGGAGGACACCAGCGGCGGGTTCCGTCATGGCGGCTGGTCGCACAAGTATTTCGACCCCGAGGTCATGGGCGCCGTCGTCGGCGAGTTCGCCGAGCGCAGCGAGGCCCTGCTGCAGGGGCGGCGCACATACCAGGTCTCTGCGGCCGCGTGGCCGGAACGTTCCGGTGGGTTCGCTGACTGGATCAACGGTGCCCCGAAGTACGTCGTATCGGACACGCTCACGGACGCCGATGTCACCTCGTGGACGCCGACGACGATCGTCCGGGGGCCCGACCTGCTCAAGGAGGTGTCGAGGCTGCGTGACCAGCCGGGGGGCGACATCTACGTCTACGGCAGCTTGTCGGTGGCGCGCACATTGTTGACCGCCGGGTTGGTCGACGAGCTCGTGCTCATGATCGAACCGATCACGTTGGGCGGCGGCAAGACCCTGTTCCCGAACGACGGTGAGGCACGGGAGCTCGAGCTCGTGTCGGCGCAGACCGCGAGCACCGGGGTACAGGTCTGCCGCTACCGGCCCGCCGGCTAGCTCCAGCCCCGCCGACCCGCGCGTCGGTGGTCAACGACCTCCGGCTCGGCCGCGCCTGGGGTTGGCCATGAGGAAGCGAACGAACTCGGTGCTGGCGTCGGGCCCCTCAGGGTCGGTGAAGGAGCCCTCTGGGCTTCCGCCGGACCAGGCGTGTCCGGCTTGCCGTATGCGCCAGTCCTCGATCGCGATCCGGCCCTGCGAGTCGTGATAATCCCGACGGACGTACGGTCGGACCCGGGCTGCCCCGGGATGGCTGGTCGTGACGGCGGCGCTGGTATGCCGGGCGCGGGCGGCGTGGGCAACGATCCGGTCGGCGTTGATCGCGGCGACGGTGGTGTCGCCCTCCCCGTGGAAAACGATCACTGGAACGTGACTCCCGCCGGGTGGCGGGCCCGTCGTGTCGGGGCCCGCCCTCATCGCCGCGAACGCAGACGGAATGTCATGAGCTGCCGCGTGCGCCAGCCCGGAATGGATTCCCGCCGCCGCGTAGAGGTCGTCGTAGGTGGTGGCCATGACGGCGGCCATCGCACCGCCCGCGGAGAAGCCCGCGACGTACACGGCGTCGGGATCGGCGCCGTACCGCTCGATCACCTCACGAGTGATACCGGCGATGATCGCGGGCTCGCCGCGACCGCGCTGCTGATCCTGGGGTTGGAACCAGTTCCAGTAACCGCCCGGGTTGGCCTGCCGGGACTGCTCCGGGTAGGCGACGAGGAAGCCCACCCGCTCGGCGTGCTCGTTCATCCGAGTGCCGGCCGCGAAGTCCTCCGGCGTCTGCGTCCCGCCGTGCAGCATCACCACCAGCGGGAGGGGCTGAGCGGTGGTCGTCGGGATGTAGAGGCGGTAGTCCCGCGAGCCGGCGGCGCCCCGGTAGGTGCAGCGCAGGAAGCGTCCCGGCCAGCGGTCCTCGGTGACTGGGGGAGTGGCCGCGGGGGCGGGAACGCGTGGCAGCCGCGTCTTCGGGATCCGGTACGCCGTCGGCGGGACGCTCGGTGCCGTGCCGCGGGAGGCCTCGGCGAGCTCGGCCTGAATGAGCGCCGTGGCCTCGCTGAGCCTGCCCGAACGGACCAGGCGCAACGCCTGGTCGAGGTCCGGTCGCCGCGCGCGGAACATCGATGGCATGGCTCGCCCACCCTTCGGGGGATTGATGAGTACCGCTGCCGGTGGGAGCACCGATCAGCGATCCAGGTTGTGGTCAGGTGATCCGGGAGGCCAGTGCCTTCTTGACCTCCGGGCTGGCCCGGAAAGCCCCGAGCACCTCCACCGAGGCGATCGTGGCGACAGCGAGGTCGGGCGGGACGTCGCCGGCGACCGTCGCCAGCCCGAGCACCCGGATGTGCACCATCTCCCCGTCAGCCCGCAACTCCTCCAACCTGTTGCGGCCGTAATGCTCGGAGCCCAGCACCAGGGTGCGCCGCTTCACCGTCTGGCTGATCGCCTCGCCGCTGGCATCCAGATGGTTGCGGATCGCTGTCCTGATGAGGTCGGTGCGGTTGGTGTAGAAGCCCTCCGCGACCAGGAGGTCGATCCGCCCGAGATCCACGATCCCCAGGTTGATCGTGATCTTCTCGGCCTTCTCCGCCTCCGGCACGTGCGCCACTCTACCCCGTTCGACCATCCTGTCACCATCCCCTTGGATGGTGACAGGATGGTCTCAACTGGCGAGCAGCCGGCCCGCGCCTTCGATTCGTGGGGTGATCCCGAGCGCGAGCAGAATCGATCGCACGGTTGCCGAGGCGGCAGTGACCACGGGGAGGCCCAACTCGTCCTCCACTCGCTGAATGGCCGGTAGCGACGGCATCTGGACGCAGGCGGAGAGCACCAGCGCATCCACGCCCGCCAGGTCCACCTCGCGGGCGTAAGCCGGAAGCCGGACGGGATCCAGGCGTCCCACAGCCAGGTTGTCCGCCACTTCAAGGCTGATCCGGTCGGCTACCTCGACGCCCGCGTCCTCGATGTAGTCGGCGACGACCTTGGTCAGCGGCTTCAGGTACGGCGTGATGATGGCGGTACGCCTGACCCCCAGCGCAGCCAGCGCGTCGATCAGTGCACCCGCGCTGGACACCACCGGCGCTGCTCCTCCGTTATCGGCAGTTGCCTGCGACAACCGCGCTTCGGAGACGCGGTGGTAACCGGGGCCCATCGACATGATCGCCACAAGGCACGCGTAGGCCAGGACGTCGCAGCGGGCATCGGACAGTTCCAGCGCGCATCGTTCACTTTCTGCATCCATCCGGGCGAGCTCCTCCCGGCTGACCTCCTGCATGCGCATGCGGCTGGAGTGAAAGGTGAAGCTCTGCTGCATGCCGTGCTGCCGGCGCAGCATTTCCGGTATCTCCGTCTCCATCGTGGTGTTCGAGCTCGGAACCACGAGTCCGATTCGGCGGATCGTCATCATGCGTCAACCTCCAGCCGCCGCGGCAACTGAAGAGTCGCACTCGAGCTGGACCGCCGCACCCCGGCTTGGGTCGGGCGGGCGCACAGCTTGCTTGCGCCTCGCAAGACCGCGCGAGACGATCGCCGTTCACCCGGAGGTTGGGCATGGCGCTGAGAATCGTCTGCATGTGCGGGTACGTCATCCAAGGTGGCGACGAGGAGGAGTTCTGGAGGAACGCGCAGGACCACATGGGTGTCCTGCACCCCGAGCTGGTGGGCAACGTGACCCGCGAAGACCTCCTCGCGCAGGCCGAGCTGCTCTAACTGTCCGCACTCTGAAGCAGCAGCTGCCGGTGGAAAGCCCGAAGGATGGGGCTGGGCGCCACCCCGAGTTCCTCTCGGAGCAGGAGTCGTAGCCGTTCGTAGGCGCGCAGCGCTTCGGCGACGTTGCCGCGCTGCGCGAGTGCTTCCATCAGGATGCGGTGCCCGGTCTCGCGATAGGGCGCGAGCTCGGTCAGCATCCTGGCGCGTTCCTCGGCCTGCGCCAGCGCGGGGCCGCCGAGGCCAAGCCCTGCCGCGGCAAAGCACTCCAGCCCCCGGAGCCGGACCTCCTCCAACCGACGCCGCCACTCGTCGATCCAGGGCGCCTCCAGCCCGACGAGGAATGGCCTGCTGGCGACGTGGTAGGCGATCCCCGCCGGACCCCACGCCCGTGCCCATTGCCTCTCGGCAATGCAGGACTCCGCTCGGTGAGCGCCTTCCAGGGCAGCCTCGACGTCGACGAACGTCGTCGGGGGCATCAGCAGCTCGATCTCGGTCCGCCCGCGGAGTCGGTCGGAGCCCAGTCCCTGGCGCAGCTTGGAGAGGAGAACGCTCAGGGCGTTTCCGGTCTCTGCGGGGGCGCCGTCTCCCCAGCCCGCCGCGTGCAACTCGTCGCGGGGCACCGAACGGCCACGGTTGAGAACCAGATAGGCGAACACCACGCGGCCCCTGCGACCGGGCAGGGCGTCCTCGAGGCGGGAGCCGTCGATCTCGGCGACGAATCGCCCGCAGAGCTGGATCCTCGCCGTGGTCCACTCGCTCATCAGGCGGCCCCAGGGGCAACGGTCCTCGTCCCTTGTGGCGACCAGGATACGAAAGGACGGCGAAAGGCGGGGGAAGGATCCGCGCAAGCAGCCGTTGCAACGATCCCCTCATCGGCAATGAGCCGCGGAGGAGGAGTCATGGCACCCAGGAACGTCGAGACCTACCGCAGCGGCCACGAGGCCTTCAATCGAAGGACGTTCGAGGCCATGACGGAGCACTTCGCCGACAGCATCGCCTGGACCGATCACTCGCAGGGCCGGACGTTCACCACGCCCCAGGAGTTCAGGA
>JBKPQU010000400.1:0-3924 GCA_046734255.1 Actinomycetota bacterium | reverse complement strand
GCCAGCGCCCGCGGCAGGTCGGCGATCGGCAGCGCCCGCCCCCCGGCGGACTCGGCGAGCCGGCGGGCGCGCGGCGTCGTGCGGCTGACCACGGTCAGCTCGCGCACACCCGTGCGGCGCAGGCCGGAGACGACGACGCCGGCCATCGCACCGGCCCCGAGGACGAGCGCGGAGGCGCCGTCCAGCGGGCCGAGCACCCGCTGCGCCTCGTCCAGGCCCACCTCGACCAGCGAGACGCCGGCCCGGTCGAGCCCGGTCTCGGCGTGCGCGCGCTTGCCCACCCGCAGCGCCTGCTGCAGCAGCCGGCCGACCACCCGCCCGCTGGCGTCACTCTCCTGCGCGACCCTCAGCGCGATCCGCACCTGGCCGAGGATCTGCGCCTCGCCGACCGCCATCGAGTCCAGCCCGCAGGCGACCTGGAAGGCGTGCGCCACGGCGGCGTCCTCGTAGTGGACGTACAGGTGGTCGGTCAGCCGGGTCAGCGGGACGCCGGTGGTCTCCTCCAGCGCCGTGGTGACGTCGATCACGCCGCCGTGGAACTTGCTCACGTCGGCGTAGACCTCCAGCCGGTTGCAGGTGCTCAGCACGGCGGCCTCGGCGACGTGGTCGGCGTCCAGCAGGCGGCTGAGCAGCGACCGGTTGCCGTCCGGGCCGTCCAGAACGACGCGCTCGAGCACGGGTAACGGGGCGCTGCGGTGAGACAGCCCCACGACCAGCAGGCTCACGACTCCTCGATTCCTTCGCCCCCGCCGGTTGGAACGCCACGTCGGGTCACCCGGCCACCTCCGCCGGCGGCTGGCCGGCCGCGCCCGGGCCCGCCTCCGAGGCGAGCTGGGCGGCGGCCTGCCGCTGCTGGTGGAAAGCCAGGATCTGGAGCTCGGTCGACAGGTCGACCCGACGGACGGTGACACCGTCCGGCACCCCGAGCACGCATGGCGCGAAGTTGAGCACACTGGCCACCCCCGCCGCGACCAGCCGGTCGCAGACCTCCTGGGCCTGCGCGGCGGGGACGGCGACCACTCCGATCTGGACCCCCTGGCCGCCGACCACGCCCTCGAGGCCGTCCACGTGCTGGACGACCTGGCCGGCGACGGTCTGGCCGACCACCTGCGGGTCGGCGTCCAGCAGCGCCGCCACCGTGAAACCGCGGGAGGCGAAGCCGCCGTAGTTGGCCAGCGCGCGGCCGAGGTTGCCGATCCCGACGATCACCACGCGCCAGTCCTGGGTGAGGCCGAGCGCACGGGAGATCTGCGAGACGAGGTACTCCACCTCGTAGCCGACCCCGCGGGTGCCGTAGGACCCGAGGTGGGAGAGGTCCTTGCGGAGCTTGGCCGAGCCCACGCCCGCGGCGCGGGCCAGCTCGTCGGAGGAGACCGTGGCCACGCCGTGCTCGGTCAGCCCGGTCAGCGCCTGCAGGTACAGCGGCAACCGGGAGACGGTGGCCTCCGGAATGCCGACCCGGGCAGGCCGCCTGGACCGCACGAGGTGTGCGGGACGCGGTCGGGTCACGACGAGCCGGCTCCTTCTCTGGCGATGGCGGGAACAAGGTTAGGCACTTGTGAAGCTACGCACAAAGTCGCGCCTCAGGAGCGGGAGCGGCCGGAGGCGAACCAGCGCCGCCGCCCGGCCAGCGCGTCGCGCAGCCGGCGCTCGTCCACGCGCCAGAAGTCGTGCTCCGCGTCGTCCACCAGCACCACCGGGATCTGCTCCCAGTAGCGTTCCGCGAGCTGAGGGTGATCGAGGATCGACAGCTCCCGCCAGCCGGCGCCCGTGTCCGCGGCGACCCGGGCGACGACCTCGCGGGCCGCGTCGCACAGGTGGCAGCCCGGCTTGCCGATCAGCGTGATCCGCGCCGGGGTGGCGTCCGAGGTCGCGTCCGAGGTCGCCTCCGGAGTCGCCTCCGGAGTCGCCTCCGGAGTCGCCTCCGCGGGGTCGCCGGGGGAGGTCACGCCCCCCAGCGTATGGGGAATCGCGGTGGTCACCGGGCTGCTCGATGACACCCGCCGGCGAGAGGGCGGGTTTGGGCTGCGGCCGGCGACCGGCTCGATACAGTCGTCGCCATGCCTGGTGCAGGCGACCCAGTGCCACCTGCCGCGGCCGCGTTCTTCGACGTCGACAACACGATCATGCGGGGCGCGTCGATGTTCCACCTGGCGCGCGGCCTGTACGAGCGCGACTTCTTCACGGTGCGGGACATCCTCCGGTTCGCCTGGCAGCAGCTGCGTTTCATCGCGCTCGGCGAGAACCTGGAGCACGTCGCCGAGATCCAGAGGAGGGCGCTGTCGTTCGTCGCGGGCCACTCGGTCGCCGAGATGAAGGCGATCGGCGAGGAGGTCTACGACGAGCTGATGGCGGACAAGATCTGGCCGGGCACGCAGGCGCTGGCCCGCCGCCATCTCGCGGCCGGCGAGCAGGTCTGGCTGGTCACCGCCACCCCGGTGGAGGTCGCGGAGGTGATCGCCGAGCGGCTCGGGCTGACCGGCGCGCTGGGAACCGTCGCGGAGCACGTCGACGGCATCTACACCGGCCGGCTGGTCGGCCAGCCCATGCACGGCAAGGCCAAGGCCGAGGCGGTGCTCGACCTGAGCGAGCGGATCGGTGTCGACCTAGACCGGTCCTCGGCGTACAGCGACTCCGCCAACGACATCCCCCTGCTGTCGCTGGTCGGCCAGCCCGTGGCGGTCAACCCGGACGCGCGTCTGCTCGCGCATGCCCGCGCCCAGGGCTGGCAGGTCCGCGACTTCCGCACCCGCCGCCGGGCCGTCAAGGTCGGCGTCCCCGTCGCGGCCCTGGCGGGTGCCCTCGCCGGCGCCGCGTTCGCCGCCATCGTGGTCAACCGCCGCCGCAGGTAGCCCTTGCTCACCACAAGCCGCTTTGCTCGCCTAAAGCCGAATCCGGACGCCGCCCAATCGTTTGCCGGCGACGTTCAGATGGGGGTCCCCCCGCTTGCGGGGGAGCAACGCGGCCGCTGGCGAGCAAGGGTCAGAAGAAGATCGAGCGGCGCTGCATCAGCAGGGTGTAGAGCGTCTGCTGGATCGTCTGCCGGACCTGGTCGGTGAGGTCGAAGATCAGCATTGGGTCCTCGGGTGCGCCCTCGCCGAGGGAGTCCGTGGGCAGCGGCGTACCGAACTCGATCAGCCACTTGCTCGGCAGCGGGACGGCGCCGAGGAGGCCGAGCAACGGGAACGTCGGGGTGATCGGCAGGTAGGGGACGCCGATCAGCCGGGCCAGCGACGGCATGTTGCCGATGATCGGGTAGGTCTCCTCGGCCCCGACGATCGCGCAGGGGATGATCGGCGTCTTGGTCCGCAGCGCCGCGGAGACGAACCCGCCCCGGCCGAACCGCTGCAGCTTGTACCGCTCGCTGAACGGCTTGCCGATGCCCTTGAACCCCTCCGGGAACACGCCGACCAGCTCCCCCGCGCTCAGCAGCCGCTCGGCGTCCGAGTTGGACGCCAGCGTGACCCCGCCCCGGCGCGCCAGCCAGCTCAGGAACGCGGTCTGGAAGACCAGGTCGGCGCCGAGCAGCCGCAGGTGCCGGTGCTCGGGGTGCTCGTCGTGCACGGCGAGTGCGGTCATCAGCGCGTCGAACGCGATCGCCCCGGAGTGGTTGGCCACCACCAGCGCCCCGCCCGTGTCCGGGATGTTCTCGATCCCCCGGACCTCGACCCGGAACCACCGCTTGTACAGAGGGCGGAGCAGGGCGAGCAGCACGGTGTCGGTCAGCTCCGCGTCGAAGCCGAACTCGTCCACCTCGTAGTCACCGGTCAGGCGCCGGCGCAGGAACGCCAGCGCGCCGGCCATCCGCTGCTCGGCGACCGAGGGCGCGGCGTTCGACATGAGGATCTCGGCGATCCGCCCGCCGACCTGCGCCGCGGCACCGACGATCTCGGCCAGCCGGTCGTCTGCGACCGGGCTCGACGG
>JBKPQU010000399.1:0-7038 GCA_046734255.1 Actinomycetota bacterium | reverse complement strand
TGGCGTGCACCCGCGCGCCGAGCCCGCCGGCCTGCCCGGCCCGCAGGACAGCGCGGGCGGCGTCGGCGTCGAACGCGCCGTCCTCGCAGAACACGTCGACCCACCGCGCGTGCGGCGCGCAGGCCGCCAGCATCGGCCCGGTGACCAGCTCGACGTACCCGGCCGGGTCGGCGGCGTGGTCCTCGGGCACCACGTGCGCGCCGAGGAAGGTGGTCTCCGGCGTGAGCTCCGCCGCGATCGCGAGGCAGCGCGCCTCGTCGGCGACGCTGAGCCCGTACCCGGACTTGATCTCGATCGTCGTCGTGCCCTGCCGCAGGGCCTCGGCCACCAGCCGGCCGGCGGTGGCCGCCAGGTCGGCGTCGGAGGCGGCCCGGGTGGCGGCGACCGTCGTGCGGATCCCGCCCGCGGCGTAGCGCCGGCCGGCCATCCGCGCGGTGAACTCCTCCGCGCGGTTGCCGGCGAACACCAGGTGCGCGTGCGAGTCGACGAAGCCCGGGATCACGCACCTGCCCTCGACGTCGACCCGCTCGTCCCCCGACGGGGCTCCCGCCGCCGGACCGGCCCACGCCACCTGCTCGCCGTCCAGCACCAGTGCGGCATCGTGCAGCAGGCCCAGCGGGCCGCCGTCACCGGTCTCCGGGTCGTTGGTGACGAGCTCCCCGATCCCGGTGACGACCGTCGCGGTCACTGCAGGGGGCCGGTGAAGCCGGCGACGGCGTCCAGGACGGCGTCGGCGCGGACGAGTTCGGTCGCCCGGGCGATGTCCGGCGCCAGGTGACGGTCCGGACCGGGACCGGCGACGCCGGCCGAGTGGAGCAGCTCGATCACCGCCCCGGTGGCAGGGGCCGGTGCCAGCGGCGCGCGCAGCTCCAGCCCGCGGGCGGCGGTCATCATCTCGATCGCCAGGACGACGGCGAGCCCGTCGAGGGCCTTGCGCAGCTTGCGTGCGGCGTGCCACCCGAGGGAGACGTGATCCTCCTGCATGGCGCTGCTCGGGATCGAGTCGACGCTGGCCGGGACCGCGAGCCGCTTGAGATCCGCCACGATCCCCGCCGAGGTGTACTGCGCGATCATCAGCCCGGAGTCCACGCCGGGATCGGCGGCGAGGAACGGCGGCAGGCCGTTGTTCCGCGAGACGTCCAGGAACCGGTCGGTGCGCCGCTCGCTGATGCTCGCCACGTCCGCGACGGCGATCGCCAGGAAGTCCAGCACGTACCCGACCGGGGCGCCGTGGAAGTTGCCGTTGGACTCCACCCGCTCGTCCGTCATCACCACCGGGTTGTCGATCGCGGAGGCCAGCTCCAGCTCGGCGACCCGCACAGCGTGGTCCAGGGTGTCCCGGGCGGCCCCGTGCACCTGCGGGGTGCAGCGCAGCGAGTACGCGTCCTGCACGCGGGTGCAGTCCGGGGTGCGGTGGCTGTCCATCACCGCGGAATCGGCCAGCAGCGCGCGCAGGTTCGCTGCGCTGGCCGCCTGACCCGGGTGCGGGCGCAGCTCCATCAGGTCCTCGGCAAAGGCACGGTCGGTGCCGAGCAGGGCCTCGACGCTCATCGCAGCGGCGACGTCCGCGGTGCGCAGCAGCCCCAGCAGGTCCCGGGCAGCGAGCACGAGCATGCCCAGCATCCCGTCGGTGCCGTTGATCAGCGCGAGCCCCTCCTTGGTCTCCGGCGCCACCGCCCGGATGCCGGCCGCGGCGAGCGCCTCGGCGGCCGGGCGCAGCACGCCGTCGGCGTCCCGGACCTCACCCTCGCCGGTCAGCGCGAGCGCCACCGCGGACAGCGGGGCGAGGTCGCCGGAGCAGCCGAGCGAGCCGTACTCGGGCACCACCGGCGTGATCCCCGCGGCCAGCATCGCGGCATATCCCTCGGCGAGCTCGACCCGGACGCCGGTTCGGCCGGTGGCCATCGTGTGCAGCCGCAGCAGCATCAACGCGCGGACGACCTCGGGCTCCACCTCCGGGCCCGCGCCCGCGGCGTGCGAGCGGATCACGCTGCGCTGCAGCCGGGTGCGGTCCTCCGGCGGGATGTGCCGGGTCGCCAGCGCGCCGAACCCGGTGGAGACGCCGTAGACCGGGCGCTGCGCGGCGGCCAGGGCCTCGACCGCCGCGCGGGCGGCGCCGATCGCGTCGACGGCGTCCGGGGCGAGCCGGACCGCCGCCCCGTGACGGGCGACGGCGACCACGTCGTCCGGGCGCAGGGGTTCCGGACCGACGCTGACCTCGGCGACCCACGCGCCGCCGCTGGGGGGATTGTCTGCACGGGTGCTCATGCCCCCAGCGCACACCCCCGGAGGGCGGCCCCGCCAGCGCGCCACGAAAGATTCCTGCCGGTCCGGCCCGGCCGGGTCCGATGCGGCGGCCCCCGGCTCCGGTCAGGGAACCAGCGCCGAGGCCAGCACCTCCCGGGCGGCCACCGGGTCGCCGTCCACCACGATCCGCGGGTCGGCCAGGTCGACCCGCTTCCACAGCAGGAGCAGCAGCACCTCGGCCGGCCCGCGCAGGCACGCGTCCGCGTCGATGTCCGCGCCGGACGCCGGTCCGGTTCCGTCACCGGCCAGCACCCAGCGGCCGTCGGCGTCGTCCGGCTGCAGCGCGAGCGCCCGCGCCAGCGGGGGGATCCGCCCCCGCAGCACCTGGCGGGGGAAGAACAGCGTCGCGACCTCGTCGATCCCGTCGGCGGCCAGCACCGGCTCGACGAACGGGTCGTCGCCGGTCGGCGGTCCGCCGGAGGCCGCGGCCGCGGCGTTGGCCGCGTCCCAGAGGTGCATCCACGTCTCGTGGTCCTGCCGGCGGAACCAGAACGACGCCGTCCTCGGTTTCGGCCCGAACGTCCAGCAGCCGGACGCCGGATCGGCGCTGCCCAGCGCGTCCACCAGGCCGTCGGCACCCTCCCGGTACCACGCCACGAGCTCGTCCCGCTCCCGCGGACCCACCTCGTCCGGCTGGTCCCCGGGGTGGCCCTCGACGACCGCGCGGCGCGCCCAGCGGTGCACGTCGCCGAGGTGCCAGGCCAGCCGGGTGAGGTCCCAGCCGGGACACGACGGCACCGCGGAGGCGAGGTCAGCGGCGGTCAGCACCTCGGCGAAGCGGTCTGTCGCCGGGGCGAGCCGGCTGAGGTGCTCGGCCGGGGAGAGGAGCTGGGCCATGGTGCATTCTCCCCGGCCGGGTCGGCGTGCGGCGATCGGGTGGCATGCCCAGGGATGGGGTCCCAGGTCCGGATCGCCCGACTACCGTGCGGGCGTGGACGTGCTGCTGCGGGAGGCCGGTCCCGAGGACGCACGGGCAGCCGCACGCCTGCTGGTCGACGTCTTCCCGCACATGCCGGTCAGCTCCCGCCGCATCCGGCACCGGATGACGAACGCCGACCCCACCGAGGCGGTCCGCCACGTGGCCGCCCTGGACGCCGACCGCCTCATCGGCTGGTCCCGCAGCCTGATCGACATCCGGGCGGGAACCACCGGGCAGGGGCACATCCTCGTCGTGGTGGCTCCCCCGTGGCGCAACCGGGGCATCGGCTCGGCGCTGCTCGCGGACGCCGAGCGGCACCTGTCCATGCTCGGAGTCCGGGCGATCCGCGCCAACGCCTTGGACGCCGACGACATCCGCCGGTTCTGCGCCAACCGCGGCTGGCACCCCACCGCCTGGACCCGCTACCTCAGCCTGGACCTGTTCCCGCTGGCCGGCACGCCGCCGCCGGCAGTGCCCAACGGCGTCCAGGTGTTGCCCGCGTGGGTGATGGAGGACCTGCGACCGCTGTACGAGGTGCACGCCGAGGCCACGATGGACGAGCCGCGCGAGGACCGCCCGCGCGACCTGTCCTACCTCGGCTGGCTCGAGGAGGTCTGGCACGCGAACGACCACGACCCCTCCTCGGGGACGGTCGCGGTGGTCGGCGGCAAGGTGGTGTCGTTCTCGCTGTACACGATCGACCGCTCGTCCGCGCGGATCTGGTCGACGATGACCGGCACCCGGCGGGGCTACCGGGGCCGCGGCCTGGCCACGCTGGTCAAGGCGGTGGCCCTGCACCGCGCCGCCGAGCGCGGCTTCCGGACCGCGTGGGCGGCCGGTGACGCCGACAACGCCCCGATGGCGGCGGTCAACCAGCACCTGGGGTACCACCTCGCGGCCACCCAGGTCACGGTGATCCGCCACCTGGACACCGCATTCCCGTCCTGGCCGGTCGACCTCGGCCCCTAGGGTCTCCCCGCTGTCTCCCCGCTGACTCCCCGACGTCTCCCGCTGTGCGGCTTTGCGCGCATCCCCCGCGCCCACGGCGTGACACCGTGCGCACCTGAGGCCCACGGTGTCACGCCGTGCTCACCTGGGAGGGGTCAGGCGAGCGGTGGCGCCGCCTCGGCGAGGGCGTGGACGGCGGCGCCGAAAACCTCCTCGGGAGGGGTGACCAGGCCGGCGCCGACCTGGCCGACACCGGCCACCTTGCCGGCCATGCCGGTGTTGATCTGCGGGAGGATCCCGGACCGGACCACGCGGGTGACGTCGATCCCGGTCGGCGTGCCGCGGAACTCCAGCGCCGGGACGGCGAACATCTGGCTCTCCGCAAGGGTGATCTCGTACATCCGCTGGGTCGTGGCCAGGGCGAAGGCCACGTCGCCGCCGACGAAGCGCACGATCGCCGGCGCCGCGGCCATCGCGAACCCGCCCAGCCCGGCGGTCTCGGTGATCGCGGAGTCGCCGATGTCGGGGTTGGCGTCCTCGGGGCCGAAGTCGCCGAGGTAGAGCCCCTCGGGCACTTTGGCCGGCCCGGTGAACCAGCGGTCACCGGTCCCGGACACCTGGATGCCGAAGTCGGTTCCGTTGCGCGCCATGGCGACCACGACCGTGGATCCGGGGAGGTCCCGGGCGGCGTCGGTGGCCAGCTTGCATGCGGGCATCGCGAGGTTGAGGAAGAAGTGGTCGTTGCCGGCCACGAACCGGACCGCCTCGGCGATCGCCGCCTGGGAGAACGCCGAGGCGATCACCGCGGGCAGCAGGTCGCGGAGCAGCATCAGCGTCCCGGCCCGGTTGCGGTTGTGCGCCTCGTCGCCCATCTGCACCATCTGCGCGAGGATCCCGGTGATGTCCGCGGGGCGGTCGGCGTCCACGGTGGTCCGGACGGCGTCGCGCAGCATCGGGCCGAGCACCTCGGCCATCCAGCGCAGCCGGTCGATCACCTCGGGCCCGTACGCGCCGTACCGCAGGACCTTGCCCAGGCCCTCGTTCAGCGAGCACCAGGCTCGGCGTCCGGTGCTGGTGTCCTCGAGCTCGAAGACCCACATGGACGGCGAGATCACCCCGGCCATCGGGCCGACCGCGGCGTGGTGGTGGCATGGGTCGAGCACGATCGGCGCCCCGGACCCGACCGGCCCGGCCCCGGACGCCAGCAGCTGCTCGGCGTCCTCGGGCGTGGCCGCCAGGCCCTCGAAGACCATCGCGCCGGCCAGTGCCCCGCGCAGCGGGCCGGAGGCGCGCTCCCAGTCCACCGGGGGTCCCGCGTGCAGGAACATCCCCGGCTGCAGGCCCAGCGCCTCGCGCGCGGGGCGGACGTCGACCAGCCGGGCCCTGCTGGCCAGCATCCGCTGGATCGCGGTCGCGTTGGCGTCGGGCCGGCGCGGGTCGGCCATCACCCGCGCGAGCGCGGCGCCCAGCCGGCCCTGCGGGTCGTCCGACGGCGGCCGCCAGTCGACCGGGACGACGTCCACCGCCTGCGCGGACAGCGCGTCGGAGAACAGCGAGACCCCCGCGGTGATCACCCGCGGCTCGGCGGCCAGCAGCTCCATCGACTCCCCTTCTCCTCCGACCTGCGCCTTCTCCTCCGACCTGCGCCGTGCGCGCCCGACCCGGCCTACCCCGGGGGCGAGAGCAGCTCCACCGCCGTGCGTGCGGCGTCGGCGTTCGACAGGTGCACCGAGGCGCCCGCCGAGTTCAGCCGTTCTGCCTGCCGGTCCAGCCCCTGCGGGTCGGCCTGGGTGCCGCACAGCGACACCACGACCGCGATGTCGTGACCCGCCGCGGCGGCCACCTCGTGCCCGCGCTCGATCGCCCTCGCCAGCTCCCCGGCCGGGTCGGGGTGGGCGCCGTGACCGAGGACGACGTCCAGCAGCAGCGAGCCGACGTCCGGCTGTGCGGCCTGGGCGAGCAGCCAGTCCGCGCGCAGCGAGTTGTCGATCATCGGGTGTGGCCGCCCGTGGGTCAGCTCGTCGTCGCCGAAGTCGACCATGGCGTGGCCCACGCCGGTCATGCCGCCGGCGCGCGCGGTCGAGGACAGCACGCCGGTGATCTTGTCCAGGTCCAGCCGGGGGGCGCCGGGCAGCGGGATGTTCGACGCGATCGGACCCAGCGCCCGGGAGGCCACCAGCATCGCCTCGTCGCAGAGCGTTCCTCCGGCGTAGGCGGCCCGCAGCAGCCGGAACCCGACCTCGTGCTGCTCCGGCGCGGCCCACCACCGCGGCTGTTCCCAGGTGGCGCCGAGCGCCCGGGCGGCCTCCGCCGCGGAGGCGGTCAGGTCCGACTGGCAGGGGCCGAGCAGCGCGAGCTGGACCGGGGTGGACAGCGTGGCCGCCAGTTCCTCCACCTCACGCGCCACCTCCGCGGCGGGCGGCTTGGAGACCACGACGATCAGCTCGACGTCCTCCTCGGCGTCCAGCATCCGCAGCGCCTGCCGGGTGGAGCGTCCGGCGACCGCGGCGGAGAGGTCGCGCCCGCCCACTCCAAGGCAGTGCCGAACCCCCAGGCCGGCGCCGTCCAGCAGGCACATCAGCTGCTGGGCACCGGTCCCGGAGGCCGCGACCAGGCCGATCGGGCCGGGCCGGACGACGTTGGCGAACCCCAGGCCCACCCCGTCCACGACCGCCGTGCCGCAGTCCGGGCCCATCACGAGCAGCCCGCGCCGCGCCGCCGCGTCCTTCAGCGCGATCTCCTGCTCCACCGGCACGTTGTCGCTGAAGACCATCACGTGCAGCCCGGACTCCAGGGCGTCCATGGCCTCGGTGAAGGCGTGCGCGCCCGGAACCGAGATCAGCGCGAGCGTGGCCGGCGCGCCC
>JBKPQU010000398.1:0-7225 GCA_046734255.1 Actinomycetota bacterium | reverse complement strand
GGGCCGGCCGGGTGGGCGCCGTACTCGGCAACGCCCTGCGGGCCGCCGGACACGCCGTGGTCGCGGTGTCAGCCGTCTCCGCGGCCAGCCGGGAGCGTGCCGACGTCCTGCTCCCGGGCGTTCCGGTGGTGCCCGTGCCCGACGTCGTCGAACGGGCCGAGCTGGTGCTGCTCACCGTTCCGGACGACGCGCTCGCCGACCTGGTCTCCGGCCTGGCCGCCACCGGCGCGTGGCAGTCCGGGCAGCTCGTGGTGCACACCAGCGGCCGGTACGGCTGGCGGGTGCTGGACGCCGCGGTGGCGGCGGGCGGCATACCGCTGGCCCTGCACCCCGCGATGACCTTCACCGGCACGAGCCTCGACCTCGCCCGGCTCGTCGACTGCTGCTTCGGCGTCACCGCGCCGGGCCCGGTGCTGCCGATCGCGCAGGCGCTGGTGGTCGAGATGGGCGGCGAGCCCGTGGTGATCGAGGAGGAGATGCGCCCGCTGTACCACGCGGCGCTCGCGCACGGCGCCAACCACCTCGTCACCCTGGTCGCCCAGGCCCTGGAGATGCTGCGGGCGGCCGGGGTGGCGACGCCCGACCGGGTGCTCGGGCCGCTGCTGGCGGCTGCCCTGGACAACGCCCTGCGCCGCGGGGACGAGGCGCTGACCGGGCCGGTGTCGCGCGGTGACGCCGGAACGGTGTCCGCGCACCTCGCGGCGATCACGGCCACCGGGCTCCCCGGCGCGGTCGACGCCTACCGCTCGCTCGCGCGGCAGACCGCCGACCGCTCCCTCGCCTCGGGCCGGCTGCGCCCCGAGGCGGCCGCCGCCCTTCTCGCCGTCCTCTCCGACCAGCCGGGCTGACCTCGGGTCAGACCTCCGGTGCGGTCTCGGGCACGGCGACGGGTGGGACGGCGGCGGAGCCCGACGGCTGCGGCACCACCGGCGCCTCGCGGTGCACCGGGATGCCCCGGGGGAGCAGCGTGGCGACGATCACCGTCGCGACGATCGCCGCCACGGCGGCGATCAGGGCCGCCACGTGCGAGGCCGAGACGAACGCGTCGAACGCGTGGTCCCGGACCTGCGCGGCGATCGGCGCCGGCAACCCGGCCGCCTGTGCGCGTGCCAGAACCTCGGGCACGGCGGCCACCGACGAGCTCAGTGCCTCCTTCGCGGCGGGGGGCGCGGCCGCCGGCAGGCGGTCGAGGGTGGGAGCGAGGTTGCTGCTGTACCGCTCGACCAGGACCGTCCCGATGATCGCGACGCCGAGGGCGCCGAACACCTGCCGCACGGTGTTCTGCACCGCCGACCCGGCACCGGCACGGGCGAGCGGCAGCGTGTTCTGCATGACCGTCGAGGCGGGAGCCATCACCAGGCCCATGCCGACCCCGAACGTGAAGAACAGCGTGAGCAGCGCGGCCAGCGGCGTCGTGCGCTCCAGCTGGGTGAGCAGCAGCAGATCGATGCAGACCACGACCAGCCCGAACGTGATCACGCCCCGGTTGCCGAACCGGTTGACGAACGTGGCGCTGCGCGGGGCGGCCAGTAGCTGGCCGACCGCGAACGGCAGGAAGCAGAACCCGGCCTGCAGGGTGTCCAGGCCGCGGACGACCTGAAGGAAGAAGGGGAACGTGAAGATCACGCCGTTCATCGCGAAGAACGCCAGGCTGACCGCGGCCAGGCTGACCGAGAAACCGCGGTTGGAGAACAGCGTGACGTCGAAGCTCTTGTGGTCGCTGCGCTTCTCCAGCCAGACGAACAGCGCGAGCAGTAGGAGGCCGGCGACGATCGGGACGACCACGCTGGCCGCCAGCCAGTCCTTGGTGTCACCGGCGTGGATGATCCCGTAGACGAGCAGGGTCAGGCCGGCGATCGACAGCAGCAGGCCGGGGATGTCCAGTCGTTGCGGGTTGGGGTTGCGGCTCTCCGGGACGAGCCGGATGATCCCGATGGCGCCGATCAGCACGATCGGCACGTTGATCAGGAAGACCGAACCCCAGTCGTTGCCGATCAGCCAGTGGAACCACTCGGGGTGCTCCAGCAGCAGGCCGCCGAGCACCGGGCCGAGTGCGACCGCCCCGCCGACCGCTCCCGCCCACATGCCGATCGCCCGGCCCCGCTCGGCCGGCGGGAACACGACCGTGATGATCGCCAGGGTGACCGGGATCACCGCCGCTCCGCCGGCGCCCATCAGCGCGCGGAAGCCGATCAGCTGGTACGGGTTGGCGGCGATCGCGGACAGCGCCGAGCCGAGCGCGAAGATCCCGAGCCCGATCAGCAGGATCCGCTTGCGCCCGTACCGGTCGCCCAGCACGCCCCAGGTGAACAGCAGGGCGGCGAAGATCAGGATGTAGGAGTCCACGGACCAGACCAGCTGGCTCTGGGTCGCGGACAGGTCGCGCTGGATCGTCGGCAGCGCGATGTTCAGGACGGTGTTGTCGAGAACGACGATCAGCAGGCTGACCACCAGCACGCCGAGGATCGCCCAGCGCCGCGGGTGCCCCTCCAGCTGGGCGGACGCCGGTGGCGCGGCTGGCGTGGACTGGTCGGTCATGACATCTCCGTCGGTCTGCTCGTGTGCGCGTCGCACGTCGTGACGCTAGGGGTCAGCACCGACAACCGGCAGGACCCTGCCGATCTTCCCGGTCGTGGTCAGTCTCTGCCGGGCGACGCCCGGAGGAGTCTGCCGCTGCCGGGCGGCAGGTAGCGTGGCGCCCGTAGGCGGAGGAGGCGACCAGCGGCGACCGGGCCGCGCCGAGGGGGGAGGCCCGTGAGCGAGCCGGTGGTGGTGCGAACACGGGACGACCTGGCGAAGGCGCGGGCCGACCTGCCGGGCCCGGTCGCTGTGGTGATGACGATGGGCGCGCTGCACGAGGGGCACGCCATGCTCGTCCGGCGGGCCCGCGAGCGGGCCGCCGCGGTGATCGTGACGATCTTCCTCAATCCCCTCCAGTTCTCCCCCGGGGAGGATCTCGCCAAGTACCCGCGCACCTTCGACGAGGACCTGCGGATGTGCTCCGAGGAGGGTGTCGACCTGGTCTTCGCCCCCGGTCCGGACGTCGTCTACCCGGACGGCGACCCGGGCGTGCGGGTCAGCGCGGGCCGGCTGGGCGACATCCTCGAGGGCGCCTCACGTCCGGGCCACTTCGACGGCGTGCTCACCGTGGTGGCCAAGCTGCTCCACCAGACCCGGTCCGACCTGGCCTACTTCGGCCAGAAGGACGCCCAGCAGCTGCTGCTGATCCGCCGGATGGTCCGCGACCTCGACTTCGACGTCGAGGTGGTCTCGGTTCCGACCGTGCGGGACGCCGACGGGCTGGCGCTGAGCAGCCGCAACACCTACCTGACGGCGCTGGACCGGGAGGTTGCGCTGGTGCTCTCGCGGGCGCTGAAGGCCGGTGAGGCCGCGGCCGCCGAGGGCGCCAGCGCCGTCCGCCGGGCCGCCCGCAACGTGCTGGTCAGCGAGCCGCTGTGCCGGGTCGACTACCTCGTGCTCGTGCACCCGAACACGCTCGAGGACGTCCCGGAGTGGTACCGCGGCGAGGCGCTGCTCGCCGTCGCCGCCCGGGTCGGCACCACGCGGCTGATCGACAACCTGCCGCTGCTGGTCGGCCACGCCGCCGGACACTCGCTCAGCCTCGCCGCCGAGCACCTCCCGGACGACCCGACGTAACACCCACCCAGGCACCTCCGCCCCACCCATGCTCCTCAGGGCTACCGCTCGACGAGCCGCCGCGCTGCTTGGGCGGTGGCCACGCGGAGTATGGGTGGCCACGCGGAGCATGGCGGTGTTGCGGCGAACTCCACCGACCCCGTGAGCACGGTGTGACACCGTGCCCTTCCGGTGCGCACGGTGTCACACCGTGCTCGGTGGGGTGAGTACCCCGCCGCGCAGGAGGTCGTCACACCGCGCGGACGGTGGGGTGCTCGATCTTGGCGATCTGCTGCTCGTACAGGGTCCGCAGCCGCTCGGCGATGCCCACTCGCTCGGTCCAGCGCTGGGCGGGGTCGGCGGGGGTGGCGGCGCCCTGCCGGCGTGCCCTGCGCAGGGCCTTGACCATCGAGCCCACGTCCGGCCCGTCCGGGCCGCAGGCGTAGGTCAGGCACGGCCGCTGAGCCGCGGCGTGTGCGCCTTCGGGCAGGACCACGTGCGTGCCGAGGTCGTGGCACGCCTCCGGCCAGATCGAGTGCGATCCCGGCGTCGGCGGGACGACCGAGACGTCCAACCGGGCCAGGTGGTCCCACAGCTGGGCGTCGGACAGCGGGCGGTGGGTCGCCAGGATGCCGCCGACCGACTGCACGCTTTCCTCGATCCGGCGCACGCTGGTGAGGTTGAAGCTGGTCGAGCCGGGGTCGAGCACGTTCTCGTGGACGTGCACCAGCAGGTAAGCGTCACCCATGGTCGCGACCGCCTCGGCCAGCGCGACGACGAACGCCTCGTGATCGGTCGGACCCTGCAGGCTGCCGAGGTGGGTGCCGACCACCAGGGCGTCGCACTGCCGGGGTGGCCGCTCGCGGTGCATCCGGACGAAGTCGACGGCGTGCGGGTGGGGCAGGACGACCGGGTCGATCGACCACCGGTCGCGGATCTCCGCGGCGGCCGGCTCGGTGAGCGTGACGACGGCGTCGGCGAGCTCGACCAGCGTCCCGAGCGTCTCGGAGTACTGCTCCTCGTCGGTGCCGGTGGGGTCGCTGAGGTGGTACGCGGTGAGCACCAGGGGCTTTCCGGCCTGGTGGACCTGCTCCGCCGCCGCCCGGGCGGTGTCGGGGGTGGAGCGCGGCGACAACCCGTGCACGTGCACGACCTGGACCTCGTCCATGTGCTGGTCCAGCCACGCTGGCTCGAACCACGCGGGTGAGGCGGGTGCCCCCGGCGGCGGCACCGTGGGGCGGTGGACGCCGTCCACCCCCTCCGGGTGACCGAGGTGTCGGACATACAGTCCACGGCCGGGTAGGGCGGCCACGGTGATGAGCTCGCGACCTTCCCATTCGGGACTTGCGCGGCGACGGCGAGACGGCATTTCGGCCACCCTGTCTGCTCGGCCCGGGCACTTCCCCGGGACCTGGCTGCTCCCTGCCGTCCCCGTCGACAGGGAGTTGGGTTCAGCGCCGCCTCGCCGCTGGACGGGTCCTTTGGACCATACCCGGGTGGCGTCCGACCCGCGCGCTGGAGCAGGCTGGACCGGCATGCTCCGCGGCGAGCCCTGCGTATGGGAGGTGGGCCATGGGTGCGCGAGACTTCGGTGACCAGCTGCTCGGCCGGCTGCTCGACTACGCCATGCAGTCCATCCCGACGGCGCTCGGGCTCGGTGTGAGCCTCGCCGAGGCGCGGCAACCGCGCCTGGTCGCGTCGGTCGGGGTCGCGGACGCGCTGGACCGCGCGCAGTGGGAGGCCGGCGAGGGCCCGGCCTGGGAGGCCCTGCGCACCGGCAAGACCGTCGTCCTGCCCCAGCCCGACGAGCCGGGGCCGCTGCGCCTCGAGCGCTGGCCGAGGCTGTCCGAGCGGGTGGACTCCGCGCTGGTCGAGAAGGTGCAGGGTGTCGTGGTCACGCCGGGGGAGTGGGGCGGCGACCTGCCGATGGTGTTCAGCGCCTACCTCGACCAGCCGCCGCAGCCACGGGTGGCGGGCGAGATCGACGGGCACGAGGCGCTGATCGCCAACGCGCTCGCGGTCGTCGAGTACTGCGCCGGCGAGGAGATGCGCGCGGAGCAGATGCTGCAGATGAGCCAGTACCGGCGGGTGATCGAGCAGGCCAAGGGGCTGATCATGTCCGCCCTCGGGGTGGACGGCGTCGCGGCGTTCGCCGTGCTCTCCCGCGCCAGCCAGCACTTCAACGTCCGGTTGCGCAGCCTCGCGGTCGCGCTCGTCGAGCACGTCGGCGGCGGCCAGGCCGAGCACCCGGAGGACGTCGAGTCGGTCGTCATCCCGGGCGAGGCTGACCGCCGGGTGGCGGCCCAGGTGTGGCTCGCGCTGTCCTCCGGCGGGCCGGTCAGGCCGAGCGGGCTGTTCCTGCCGGACGACCCGCCGGTGCAGGGCGCCGCTCCGATCGAGCTCTAGCGCAGGCATCGGACCGGCGGCCTGGCCGCGGCCTGCCAGGAGCCGGGCGCGAACGGGGCCCGAATTTGCACCCGGACACATCTCGACATGCGGATCGGACTGCCGGACCCTACTTTCCGGATGAACCGTGATCCGGTTTGCGCCAGCGGGTCGGTTCCGGTGTCCGTGCCCTAGTCACAGCGCCGGGGTTCGTGCGGCGCCGAAGCTTGAGGGGAGGTCCAATGAGTCTGCTGCTGTGGATCATCGCCGTGATTCTCGTCATCGCCGGCATCCTTGCCTTGTTCCGTGGACAGCTGCTCTGGGGCATCGTGCTGATCGTCGTGGGGCTGCTGGTGGGTCCCGGTGGGGTCAGCGTCTTCACCTGACGCGCGCTCTCCCGACAGCCGCTACCGGTCCGCTCGCCGGTCCGGTAGCGGCTGCATGCATGCATCCGCCCGCTCTGGGGGTACCTGGCTGAACGGCTGAGGTTCCGCCCTCCCGATGCCCGGCCGCGCCGGGTGTGCAAACGTGGGTCACCTCCGGTCGGTTCGGTGGGGCGGCGGGGAGGATGCAGACCCAGGTGAGGCGATCCAGGCTCGGCGCGAGCAACACCGCGGGGGCGGGCAGCCGGCCCCGGCTCTGGACCGGGGTGCCGGGCGGTGTCGTGATCGCCATGCTGGTCGCCGTCGGGCTGCTGGCCCTCGACGTCGCCGAGGGGCCGGGGGTGCAGTTCGTCGGGTTGCTCGCCACCGTGCCCTTCCTCGCCGCGGCGCTGACCGGCCCGCGAGCCACGCTGGGCACCGGCCTGGCCTGCCTGGTGATGGGGTTCGGGTTCGGCTTCGCGCAGCAGACGTCGTCCGGCGGCTCGGCCGGACTGACCGGCCCCCAGCTGACCCGGCTGGCCTTCATCGCCGCGGCGACCGCCGGGGCGACCTGGGCCGCCTCGGCCCGGGCACGGCGGGAGCGGCGGCTGCTCTCCCTCGGCACGGTCGCCGAAGTCGCCCACGCCGTGATCATGCGGCCGCTGCCGCCGGAGGTGGGCCCGCTGCGGTGCGCGATGCGCTACCGCTCCGCCGCCGCCGAGCCGCGGGTGGCCGCCGACCTGATCGAGCTGGCGGACACACCGTTCGGCGTCCGCTGGGTGGTCGGCGACGTGGCGGGGTCCGGCGTGGACGCCGCCCGGCGGGCGGGGCAGGTGATCGAC
>JBKPQU010000397.1:0-6590 GCA_046734255.1 Actinomycetota bacterium | reverse complement strand
GCCGGACGTCGTCCCGGCGGCGCCGGCTCCCGACCTGGCGGACCCGGCCACGGACGTCACCCAGGCCGAGGTCGCCACTGCCGAGCCCGAGACCGCGCACGAGGCTGCGCAGGTCGACCAGCCGGCCAAGTCGGGCGAGGGGATCCTGAAGTCCGCTACCTCGCTGTTCTCCGGCTTCCGCTCCCGCCGGGAGACGCCGGATGACGAGGCCGTCCCGGAGGCCAGCGCCCTGGCTCCCGGGGCGTGGGCCCCCGCTGTGGAAGCCGTCCTGACCCCGCCGGTCGAGGCGGTCCCCGAGCCCGTGACCACGTGGCCTGAGGTGATCGAGCCGACCGGCCCGGCGCCCTTCGAGCCTTCGCCGTCGGGAAGCCAGCCGCGCGAGCGGATTGCGTACGTGCGGCCTCCCGAGCCGGCACCCGAGCCGGCACCGGAGCCGGCCGCGACCGTCGAGCCTGCGCCCGTGGTCGAGCCCGAGCCGTTCGCATTCGAGCCCGCGCCTTCGTTCGAGCCTGCGCCTTCATTCGACGCTGCGCCGGTCGAGCCCTTCACCTTCGAGCCTGCGCCGGTCGAGCCCTTTACCTTCGAGCCGGCGGCGGTCGAGCCCGAGCCGGTCGCGTTCGAGGCCGCGCCCGAGCGCGAGCCCGTCGCGTTCGATCACGAGCCGGGCGAGAGCGCTGCTGCGCCGGTCGGCGAGGAGCCGGCTGCGGCACCGCACTACGAGCCCACCACGGTCGCCGGGACGCCCGGGATCGACATCCTCCCCAAGCGGACGTCGCTCCGCTCGGCGCTGCACCGCAACCGCAAGCCGCGCCCGTACGCCGCGCCCGCCAGGCCCGCTGGGGCCCCGGCGGAGAGCCACCGGCCGCGGCACGGCGACGGCGGCCACGCGCAGTCCGGAGGCATGGCGCTCGAGGACGCGCAGGCCGCCGAGCACTCCGGCCCGGGCCATGACCTGGAGGCGTCGGCGCTCGCGTCGGAGGCGCTGACCGAGCTCAGCCGGCTGTCCTACAACCCGACCGCGGTCGAGTCGACGGCGCCGGCACCGCTGCTCCGCCGGACGCCGTCGGCCTCCCTGTCCGCGCTTCCGGCCGACCAGCCGGATCACCCGGCGGACGGCGAGCCGCACGACGACGAGCAGCCCCAGCGCCGGGGACGGCGCGCCGCCGATGTCCGCTCGATGCTCACCGGCTTCAAGGCGGGCGTCGAACGGGGCCGGACCTCGCCGTCCGCGCACCGCCCGGTTCCCGGCTCGGGGTCACCACACGACCCGGACGAGACCGGCTCCTGACCACCGACCGGACCGCACCCACCGAATCACCGGAGGACCGCCACGTGACCGCGATGAGCCCAGAGGCCGCCAACTTCAACTGGCTGCTGGACAACTTCGTCAAGAGCGTGCCTGGCGTGCGGCACACGATCGTGGTGTCCGCCGACGGCCTGCTGATGGCGATGTCGGACCAGCTCGACCGGACCAGCGGTGACCAGCTCGCCGCGATCGTCGCCGGCCTGTCCAGCCTGACCCGAGGGGCGGCCCGACAGCTGCGCTGCGGCGACGTCCGGCAGTCGATCGTGGAGATGGACACCCAGTTCCTGTTCCTGATGTCGATCTCCGACGGTTCGGTGCTCGGGGTGGCGGCCGACGCCACCGCCGACGTCGGCCTGGTCGGCTACGAGATGGCGCTGCTGGTCAGCCGGACCGAGGCCACCCTCACGCCGCAGCTGATCTCGGAGATGCGCGCCCGGCTGCCCGTCGCCGGGCCGACCCGCGCAGCCGTGGCTGGGTGAGGCGGATGGCCGAACTACCACCCCTGCCACCCAGGCACCGGCCCGAGGACACCGACCCCGGGGCGGGAAACGGAAGCGCCGAGGAAGCCTCGACCGTACGCCCGTACATGGTCACCGGAGGCCGCACGCGCTCGCGCAGCGACGTGATGCCGATCGAGGCGCTGGTGAAGGCGACCGGAGCTCCTCCGGGATCGCTGCACCAGCCGGAGAAGCGCCGGATCCTCGAGCTCACCGAGCGGCAGTACCTGTCGATCGCCGAGCTGTCCGCCCACATCCACCTGCCGGTCGGCGTGGTGCGCGTCCTGGTCGGCGACCTGAGCGACGAGCAGCTCGTGCGCATCCACGGCCTGAACGGTTCCGAAAGCACCTACGACCCCGCGACGACGCTGAGCGTCCTGGAGAGTGTTCTCAATGGCATTTCCTCGCTCTGACGTGGCTTCCGCCGTCACGACGACGGCCGCCGGGGTGCCCCAGCAGGGGACACCCGACGCCCCGCCGACCACGGTGAAGATCCTCGTCGCCGGGGGCTTCGCGGTGGGGAAGACGACCTTCATCGGGTCCATCTCGGACATCGAGCCGCTGTCCACCGAGGCGCCGATGACCGAGCACTCGCTCGGTGTCGACGACGCCGGCGGCGTCTCCGACCGCAAGACCAACACGACGGTCGCGATGGACTTCGGCCGGATCGCCCTGCCGGGCAGCCTGTGGCTGTACCTGTTCGGCACCCCGGGGCAGGACCGGTTCCTGTTCATGTGGGACGACCTGGTCCGCGGCGCGATCGGCGCGGTCGTCCTGGTCGACACCCAGCGGCTGGACCAGTGCTTCCCGGCGGTGGACTACTTCGAGTCCAAGGGCATCCCGTTCGTCGTGGCGATCAACTGCTTCGACGGCGTCGCCCGCCACCGCCTGGAGGAGGTCCGCGAGGCGCTGGCCGTGCCCAACCACGTGCCGATGGTCTACACCGACGCCCGCTCCAAGGCCGCCACCAAGCAGACCCTTGTCGCAGTCGTCCAGCACGCGATGGAGCGGCTGGCGTCGTAGACCCGCTCAGCCAGCAGGGGGATGTCGCTCCAGCCGGAGCAGCAGGAGCTGCTCGGGCTGGAGATTCGGCACCTGGACGCCGACCCGGCCCAGGACGGCGCCGCTGAGCGTGAGCCCGGATGCCAGCCACGGCGCGGGCACGGGGTTGACGGTGCCCGGCGCATCGCCGGGCGGCAGCGGCCGAACGGCGTAGGTCGCCTCGGCGTCCAGGCCCGGCAGCCTGATCCGGCCCGGCGGCGCGGCCACCGGCGTCGCGACCGCGACGACGGCGAACAGCGCCCGCGAGCCGTCGGCGGCCACCACGCCGTGCACCCAGACCGCCGGATCCGGATGGTCGGAGCGCAAGACGCGGCCGGAGTGCAGCGTCCCGCGCAGCTCGCGGTACGCCTCCACCCACCGGGCGAGCTCCGCTCGCTGGTCGGCGTCGAGCCGGCTGATGTCGCACTCGATGCCGAAGTGGCCGAACAGCGCGGTCCCGGCGCGGAACGCCATCGTGTGCCGCCGCTCCGTGGTGTGCGAGACATCCGGACCGACGTGCGCGCCGAGCAGCTCCGGTGGCAGGAGCAGCCCCGTCCAGCGCTGGATCGCCTGCCGTTCCAGGGCGTCGTTGCAGTCGCTGGTCCAGATCCGGTCGGTGCGCTCGAGGATCGCCAGGTCGACCCGGCCGCCGCCGGAGGAGCAGGACTCGATCTCCACGTCGGGGTGCCGGGACCGCAGCTCGTCCAGCAGCGCGTAGACCGCGAGCGTCTGCGCCCGGACCGCCGCTTCGCCCTCCGGGCTGTGCCCGGCGTCGACCAGGTCCCGGTTGTGGTCCCACTTCAGGTAGCTGATCCGGTACTCGCGCAGCAGCGCGTCCAGCCGCTCCAGCAGGTAGTCGTAGGCGCCGGCGTGACTGAGGTCGAGCACCTGCTGGTGCCGCGACGGCGGCGGGATGCGGCCGCCGGTGGCCAGCACCCACTCGGGATGCGCCCGGGCCACGTCGGAGTCCAGGTTGACCATCTCGGGCTCGACCCACAGCCCGAACTCCATCCCGAGCTCCAGCACCCGATCGACCAGCGGATGGAGGCCCTGCGGCCACCGCTGCTCGTCCACGTACCAGTCACCCAGGCCGGCGCGGTCGTTGCGCCGGTGGCGGAACCACCCGTCGTCCAGCACGAAGCGCTCGACCCCGACCTCGGCCGCCGCCTGTGCCAGCGCGCGCAGCCGATCCAGGTCCTGGTCGAAGTACACGGCCTCCCAGGTGTTGAGGACGACGGGCCGCGGGCGGGTGGGATGGCCCGGCCGGGACCGCAGGTGCTCGTGGAAACGCGCGGACATCGAGTCCAGCCCGGCGGCGCCGTACCCCGCGTACAGCCACGGGCCGGCGTACTCCGCGCCCGGCAGCAGCCGGACCTCGCCCGGGAGCAGCAGCTCGCCGCCGCCGAGAACGGCCTCGCCGTCCGGCATGCGCTCGGCGAACGTCCGGTGGTTGCCGCTCCAGGCGACGTGCACGCCCCACACCTCGCCGTGGCCGAAGCCGAACCCGGCAGTCCCGGCGATCATGAGCAGCGTTGCGTCGTGCCCGGTCCGGCCGCGGCGGCTGTCCCGCAGGCGCGTGCCGAGGTCGAACGGGCGGCGTTGCGGCGAGCGCTCGCGCAGGTGCCGTCCGGTGAAGTCGAGCAGCTCGTCGGCGACCGCAGGCACCGGCAGGCAGAGCACGAGGCCGTCCAGGGTGTACGGCGTCTCTCCGGTGTTCCGCACCGCGGCGCGCATCCGCAGCAGGCCGGACGGCATCAGCTCGATCTCCAGCCGCAGCGCCAGTCCGGCGGCGGCGTCCGCGGCGTCGGCGACCACGTCGTTCCCGCCCTCGGCCGCAACCACCCCGTGCACCTCGAACAGCGGCGACCACGCCCGCCCGTCGCGGTGGCCGCGCAGACCGGGCAGCCCGGCCCAGCCGATCGCGTGCTCGGGCAGGACGCCCACCGCGACCGCCGCATCCATGGTGTTGGAGGCCACCGGCGGGACGGCCGCGAGCGCCAGCTCGCCGAGCTCGCTCGCGCGGAGCGCGCCGAGATCCTGGCCCCAGTGCAGGATCCGGGGAAGCCGGGGCCCCCGCGCATCCACCACCAGGCTCACCCCCGCCGCCCGGAGGTGGATCAACCCGTCCACGATCAACGACCCTAACCGGGCGGGAGCATGGGCGCCGTTAGGGTCGGCCGGAAGGGCAGAGGCGAGCGGAGGACGCGATGGCCAGGGCAGTGCTCGTGACCGGCGGCTCGCGAGGGATCGGTGCCGCCACCGCCGCCGCCTTCGCGGCGCTTGGCGACCGGGTTGCGCTGCACTACGGGTCGTCCCGCGAGCGGGCCGAGGCGGTCGTCGCCGGGCTCCCCGGGCAGGGACACGCGCTCGTGCAGGCCGACCTCGCCGACGCCGAGGAGGTGCGCCGGATGGTCGCCGCCGCGGTCGACGCGCTCGGCGGCATCGACGTCCTCGTGAACAACGCCGGCACCTACGTCGAGCACCGGATCGCGCAGGTGGACTACGAGCAGTGGCAACGGGCCTGGGCGGAGACGCTGGCGGTCAACCTCGTCGGCACCGCGAACGTGACCTACTGCGTGGCCCGCCACATGATCGAGCGCGGCGGCGGCCGGATCGTCAACGTCTCCTCCCGCGGCGCGTTCCGCGGCGAGCCGGACTTCCCCGCGTACGGCGCGAGCAAGGCGGGGGTGAACGCGTTCGGCCAGTCACTGGCGCTCGCGCTGGCCCCGCACGGGATCGCGGTGTCGACGGTCGCGCCGGGCTTCGTCGAGACCGACATGGCCGCCGCCGTCCTGGACGGCGAGCACGGGCCGGCGGTGCGGGCGCAGAGCCCGTTCGGCCGGGTCGCCCGTTCCGACGAGATCGCCGCCGCGATCGTCTACCTGGCCTCGGCCGACGCGGAGTGGGCCAGCGGCGCGGTGCTCGACCTCAACGGCGCGTCGTACCTGCGCACCTGAGCCGTGGGGTGCCGGGACTGTCGGACCTCCCGCGTAGCCTCCTCGGTGTGTGGACGCTCCTGCCCAGCCCGATCGGCGAGCTGCTGCTGATCGGCGACGGCGCCGCGCTGACCAGCGTGTGGTTCCCCTCCGGCGACGGCGCACCCGTCGACCCGCCCCCGGGGGCGGGCGAGCGCGACGACGACGATCCGGTGCTGGCCGTGGCGGCCCGGCAGCTCACCGAGTACTTCGCCGGCCGGCGGACCGACTTCGACCTCCCGCTGGTCACCGGCGGCACGCCCTTCCAGCAGCGGGTGTGGGGTGCGCTGCGCGACATCCCGTACGGCACGACGACCTCCTACGGCGAGATCGCCCGCCGCCTCGGGCTGCACGGCGGCGCGTCCCGGGCCGTGGGCCTGGCCAACGGCTCCAACCCGATCTCGATCGTCATCCCCTGCCACCGGGTGATCGGTGCCGACGGCTCGCTCACCGGGTACGGCGGTGGCCTGGACCGCAAGCGGTACCTGCTGGACCTCGAACGCGGCGCGCTCTTCTGACGCCTGACGCCTTCTGCGCGGGGCGCCGGGTCACTCCGGCGGCAGCAGCCGGATCACGGGCTCGATCGGCGGGGCGCCGTCGTCGGTGTCGAAGTCGAGGACGCCCCCGGCGCTCATCGCGCGCAGAGTCGTGATCACAGTTCCGGCGTCGGTCAGCGACGGGTCGCGCATCCCCGGCTTCTGCTCGGTCCGGGTCCACGGCGAGAGGCTCACCGGGATCTCGTAGGTGTTGGCCATGTCGCTGTACAGGGGG
>JBKPQU010000396.1:0-9013 GCA_046734255.1 Actinomycetota bacterium | reverse complement strand
CGGGCGTGCTCGTCGTCCATGCCGACCAGCTCGCGGACGAACTGCCCGATCGCCTGGCCCAGCTCGGCCGGGCGCCCCTGGGCGTCGCCCTTCCAGAACGGGAGCCGGCCCGGTTGGCCCGGAGCGGGGGTGACCAGGACGCGGTCGTGGGTGATGTCCTCGATGCGCCAGGAGGTGGAGCCCAGTGTGAAGACGTCGCCGACCCGGGACTCGTAGACCATCTCCTCGTCCAGCTCGCCCACCCGGCGGCCGGCGCCGCCGCGGCGCTCCTCCCCGGCGGCGAGGAAGACCCCGAACAGGCCCCGGTCGGGGATCGTGCCGCCGGAGGTGACGGCGAGCCGCTGCGCGCCTGGCCGCGCCGTCAGCGTGCCGGTCAGGCGGTCCCAGACGAGCCGCGGCCGGAGCTCGGCGAACTCGTCGCTGGGGTAGCGGCCGGACAGCATGTCCAGCACGGCCTCCAGGACGCCGCGGCTCAGCGAGGCGAACGGCGCGGCGGCGCGCACGACGCGGTCGAGGTCGTCGACCGTCCACGAGTCCATCGCGACCATCGCGACCACCTGCTGGGCGAGGACGTCCAGGGGGTTGGCGGGGACGCGCAGCGCCTCGATCCGGCCCTGCCTCATCTTCTCCACGACCACCGCGGTCTGCACGAGGTCGCTTCGGTACTTCGGGAACAGCACGCCACGGGAGACCGCACCGACCTGATGGCCGGCCCGCCCGACCCGCTGCAGGCCGCTGGCGACGCTCGGCGGGGACTCCACCTGCACGACCAGGTCCACGGCGCCCATGTCGATGCCGAGCTCGAGGCTGGAGGTGGCCACGACCGCGGGCAGCCGGCCCGCCTTGAGCTCGCCCTCGATCAGGGCGCGCTGCTCCTTGCTGACCGACCCGTGGTGCGCCCGGGCCAGCACCGGCGGGACGCCGACGGCCGATCCCGCCTGACCCATGAGCTCTGCCGGCACGAGCGTCCCGGGATCGGGCAGGGACGGCGAGCCGGCGGGGGCAGCCACCTCCTGACCGAGCTGCCGCTCGAGCCAGATCTCGTTCAGCCGCGCGGTCAGCCGCTCGGCCAGCCGGCGCGAGTTCGCGAACACCAGCGTGGACCGGTGCCGGGAGACCAGGTCGACCACGCGCTCCTCGACGTGCGGCCAGATCGAGGGACGGTGGGCCGCCCCGGCGGCGGGGCCGCTGAGGTCGACCTCGGGGAGGTCCTCGAGAACGTCGTCGGGCGGCGCAGGCGGGGACGCCGGCGGACCGGGGATCAGGCTCGGGTCGGTGCCGGGGACGCCGGTGGCGAGCTCGTCGAGGGTGGTCATGTCGGGGACGGGGACCACGACCCGCAGGTCGAACTCCTTGACCGCGGGCGGCTGGACGACGTGGACTGCCGTGCCGACCGAGCCGCCCAGCCAGCGGGCGACCTCGTCGACCGGGCGGACGGTCGCGGACAGCCCGACCCGCTGGGCCGGACGCTCCAGCAGCGCATCGAGGCGCTCCAGGCTGAGCGCGAGGTGGGCGCCGCGCTTGTTCCCGGCCAGGGCGTGCACCTCGTCGACGACGACGGTCTGCACCGAGCGCAGCATCTCCCGGGCGCGGGAGGTGAGCAGCAGGAACAGGGATTCCGGGGTGGTGATCAGGATGTCCGGGGGAGTCCTGAGGAAGCCCCGGCGGTCCTGCGCGGGCGTGTCGCCCGAGCGCACGGCCACGCGGATCTCCGGGACGGACCCCCCGAGGCGGTGCGCGGCCTGGCGGATGCCGGCCAGCGGTGCGCGCAGGTTGCGCTCGACGTCGACCGCGAGGGCCTTGAGCGGGGAGACGTACAGCACCCGGCAGCGCTGCTCGGGCCGCTCCGGGACGCCGGCGGTGACCAGCTGGTCGAGGGCCCAGAGGAACGCCGCGAGGGTCTTCCCCGAACCGGTCGGGGCGACCACCAGCGCGTGCCGACCCTCCGCGACGGCCTCCCAGGCACCGGTCTGCGCGGCGGTGGGCGCCGCGAACGCCCCCGTGAACCACGCCCGGGTCGGCGGGGAGAACTCCGGAAGGCCGGCCATGCCCCGATCCTCACACGGACCGCCGACAGTCCGGTCGGGCACCGGGTTCGGCGGGGCTGGCATGCTGCTGTGGTGCGGATGAGCGAGTTCTGGGACCTGGTGGACACCGAGTTCGGCCGGTCCTCCTCGCGCACCCTGACCCGCGACCACGTGCTGGCCGCGCTGGGCAACCGCACCGCCGAGCAGGCACTGGCGGCCGGCGTCCCGCCGCGTGACGTCTGGCTCGCCCTCTGCGACGACCTCGACGTCCCGCCCGAGCGGCGGTTCGGCCGCGAGATGCCGCGCGGGCGCCGGTGAAGCGCGAGGAACCGGCGTTCGGCTCGGACCGCTCGGCCTGGCCGCCACCCGCGGATGTGCCCGCGGACGGCGCGGATGCCCTGCGGGCACGGGTGCAGCGCCGGGCTGTGCCGACGCTCGCCGCGGCGCAGGTACTCGGCGGTGTCGGGGTGGCCGCGGGCCTGGCGGTCGGTGGCCTCCTGGCGGAGCAGATCTCTTCCTCGACGGCTCGGGCCGGCCTGGCCGCGACGATGTCGGTGCTCGGGGCCGCGCTGCTCGCCGTTCCGATGGCCCGCCTGGCACAGCGGTTCGGCCGCCGGATGTCGCTGACGTTCGGCTACGGGGTGGGTGCGGTGGGTGCGGTCGGCTGCGTGTTCGCCGCGGCGCTCGACCGCTTCGGCCTCCTGCTGGCCGCTTCCCTGCTGTTCGGCGGCGGGACGGCGTCCGGCCTGCAGGCCCGTTTCGCCGCGGTCGACGCCGCCAGCCCGTCGCGGCGGGGCCGCGCGCTGTCGATCGTGGTGTGGGCCACGACGGTCGGCGCGGTCGCGGGACCAAACCTGTCCGGGGTCGGCGCGCAGGTCGGACGCTGGGCCGGCGTCCCCGCGCTGAGCGGTCCGTTCCTGCTCGCCGCGCTGGCCTTCGTCGCGGCCGGCGCCGTGGTCACGCTGCGGCTGCGGCCCGACCCGCTCTCGTTCGCGGTCGGAGATCATGCCGCGCCGCAACGGGTCCCGGGGCTCGCCGAGGTGCTCGGCGTCGTGGTCAGCCGCCCCCGCGCCCTGTTCGCGATGGCGGCGATCGGCACGGCGCACGCGGTGATGGTCGGGGTCATGGTGATGGCGCCGGTGCACCTGCACCACGGCGGCGCCTCGCTGGAGATCGTCGGCATCGTGATCAGCCTGCACATCGCCGGGATGTACGCCGCGAGCCCGGTGATGGGTGTGATCACGGACCGGTTCGGCGCCACCCGCGGGATCGTGCTCGGGATGGGCCTGCTGCTGCTCGCGCTGCTGCTGGCCGGCAGCAGCGCGGCGACCTCGGACCGGCAGATCGGGCTCGGCCTGTTCGTGCTCGGCCTGGGCTGGTCGGCGTGCCTGGTCAGCGGCTCGACGCTGCTCACCGCGTCGGTGCCGGTCGAGGTGCGGACCGCCGTCCAGGGTGTCTCGGACCTGGTGATGGGGGTCTCGGGCGCGGCGGCCGGCGCGATTTCCGGGCCGCTGCTGGCGGCCAGCGGCTACAGCACGCTGTGCGTGGTCGGTGCCTGCCTGCTGGTCCCCGCGGCCTTCCTGGGCTCCCGCGCCGCGACCCGCCCCTCCGTGGCCGAGCCCGCCTGAGCTCCGCCGAGCCGATCAGGGGGCCGCGGCGACCCGCAACGGCATCCTGCGGTCGGCGAGGACGGCGGCGACCAGGACGACAGCCAGCGCGGCCAGCTCCACCACCGCGGCCAGGTGGACGCCGAACAGCACCGTGGCCACGAGGAAGGCAGCCGTGACCAGACGGCGGACCAGCAACCCGGACCCCACCGCGTACCGGAGTTGCGCGTCGCCCAGCACGTACAGGCAGACCCCGCCGGCCAGGGCCAGCGCCGCCGGCCCGGACAGCCGCGCGCCCGGGTGGCCGATGCCCTCCTTCACCCCGGCGGCGAAGCAGACGACGCCGATCAGCATGGGGATCTGGGCGTAGAAGAACGCCTGCAGCACGATCCGCGGACGGCGCTCCTCGGGGGCGGCCTCCAGCGCCCGGGTGGCCGCCTCCTCGTCGCCGAGGAAGTACATCCACCACATGGTCGCGGTGACCGCCAGCGTGAGCACCGCGGTGCCGAGCAGCGCGGCGGTCAGCGGCAGCCCGCTGACGCCGACGCCGATCGCCACCACCGACTCGCCGAGCGCGATGATCAGCAGCAGCCCGTACCGCTCGACGATGTGCCCGGTGCGGATCCGGAACCGCGCGGTCGGCGTGACCAGCGGGGTCGCCCACTGGACGGCGACCGCGAGCGCCCACAGGAGGTACTGGGCCGGTCCGCCGACGGCGCCGCCCACGATCAGCAGCAGGGCCGAGACGATGTTCAGCGGGGCGATCCGCAGGATCGCCGTGGCCGAGGGCGCGTGCGTGCTGCGGGTGAAGGCCCAGCTGTGCAGCAGCACCACGAACAGGTAGGCGACGCCGAAGATGACGCCGTCGCCGGAGAAGGCGGTCGGGATCGACAGCGCGATCACCAGGAAGCCGGCCATCCCGGCGAGCAGCAGCAGCCGGATCGCCGGGCGCTGCGGCGACACCGAGTTGGTCAGCCAGCCGTACCCCCCGTAGATCCACCACAGCACGCCGAAGATGAGCAGCACCCGCACCAGGCCCCGGACTGTCGTCTCGTGCACGAGCACCGTGGTCAGCTGCGTGATCGCGAATACGAACACCAGGTCGAAGAACAGCTCGAGGCTGCTCACACCGCCGTCCGGCTCCTCGGGCACGGCTCATTCTGACCGCCGGGCGGGCGGATATCCGATGGGCCCGCCGGTTGTCCCCCGTTACGTTGGGTCGGTGGCGACGAGCGAGCGGGGGATCACCGGGGAGGTCGGCGGGTCCGTCGAGGACCGGGCGCACGCCCCGGCCGGGCCCGCGACGGACGGCGCGCCTGCCCTCATCCGGTGCCGCGGGCTGACCAAGCACTTCGGTCAGATGGTCGCCGTCGACGGCATCGACGTCGACGTCCACCGGGGTGAGGCCTTCGGGTTCCTCGGCCCGAACGGCGCCGGCAAGTCCTCGACGATGCGGATGATCGGTTGCGTCTCCCCGCCGACCTCCGGCGAGCTGCGCGTCCTGGGGATGGACCCGGCCTCGGACGGTTCGCGGATCCGCGCGCGGCTCGGCGTCGTCCCCCAGCGCGACGCCCTCGACGAGGAGCTCACGGTCGCGGAGAACCTGATCGTCTACGGCCGGTACTTCGGGATGTCGCGCGCCGCCGTTCGGGCCAAGGCCGCGGAGTTGCTGGAGTTCGCGCAGCTGTCCGAGCGCGCCGACAACAAGGTGGAGCCGCTGTCCGGCGGGATGAAACGACGACTGACGATCGCGCGGGCGCTGGTCAACGACCCGGAGATCCTGCTCCTCGACGAGCCCACCACCGGGCTGGACCCGCAGGCGCGGCACCTGTTGTGGGACAAGCTGTTCCGGCTCAAGCGGCAGGGCGTGACGCTCGTCCTGACCACCCATTACATGGACGAGGCCGAGCAGCTGTGCGACCGGCTGGTGGTGATGGACGCCGGACGGATCGTCGCCGAGGGGTCGCCGCGGTCGCTGATCGAGAAGTACTCCAGCCGCGAGGTGCTCGAGCTGCGCTTCCCCGAGGACGACCACGAGCGGTACGCCGACCGGGTCGACGGGCTGGCCCGGCGGATCGAGGTGCTGCCGGACCGGCTGCTGCTCTACACCGACGACGGCGAGCAGGCGGCGGAGGCGGTGCACGACCGCGGGCTGCGCCCGCTCTCGGTGCTCGTCCGGCGCAGCACGCTGGAGGACGTCTTCCTCCGCCTGACCGGTCGCAGCCTGGTGGACTGAGCCCGGTGAGCGCGTCGACGTCGTCCGTGCCTCGCACGGTGCCGCACAGGGGGCCACGTCCCGGTGCGCTGGCCTGGCGCTCGCTGGAGTACTGGCTCACGGTCTACCGCCGGACCTGGCGCGGCAGCGTGGTCTCCGGGTTCGCGTCGCCGCTGCTCTACCTGGGGGCCCTCGGATTCGGCCTGGGCACGCTGGTCGACCGCACCGGGCCCGGGCAGGTGGCCGGCGTCGCGTACGCCGTCTACGTCGCGCCCGGCGTGCTGGCCGCGAACGCGATGCAGACCGCGGTCGGCGAGACGACGTACCCGGTGATGAGCGCGATCAAGTGGCACCGGCAGTACTTCGCGATGCTGGCCACGCCGCTCGGCGTGCTCGACATCCTGTTCGGGCAGCTCGCCTTCGTCGTGTTCCGGGTGTTCGGGGTGAGCGCGGCCTTCGTCGCCGTCGGGGCGCTGCTCGGCGCGTTCACCTCGCCGTGGGCCGCGCTGGCCGTCGGTGTTGCCACGCTCTGCGGGGCAGCGCACGCGGCGCCGGTGATGGCGTTCTCCGCGCGCCTGGAGTCCGACCAGGGATTCACGATGCTGTTCCGGTTCGGGCTGATCCCGATGTTCCTGTTCGCCGGGACGTTCTTCCCGATCGACCAGCTGCCGGCGGTGCTGCAGCCGGTCGCCTGGGCGACGCCGCTGTGGCACGCGACGACCCTGTGCCGCGACCTGTCGCTGGGGACCCTGTCGGTGCCCGCCGACCTCGGCCACCTCGCCTACCTCCTGCTCTGGTTCGGGGTCGGGACCTGGCTCGCCGCGCGGTCCTTCGACCGGAGGCTGGTCCGGTGAGCGTGGTCTCCACCGTCGCCGCGGCGTCCCGCAGCCTGGTGCCGGCCGGGACCGGTCGCGCGCACCTGCTGGTGGAGCGCAACTTCCGGGCCGGACGGCGGTTCTGGCCGATCCTGCTCAGCGGGTTCTTCGAGCCGGTGTTCTACCTGTACTCGCTCGGGATCGGGCTCGGCGCCCTGGTCGGCACGGTGGACATCGGCGGCGGCCGAACCGTCGGCTACCCGGAGTTCGTCGCCCCGGCCCTGCTCGCCGCGTCCGCCATGAACGGCGCGATCTTCGACGCCTCGCACAACGTGTTCTGGAAGCTGCACTACGCCCGGCTGTACGACATCGTGCTGGCCACGCCGCTCGGCGTCCGGGACGTCGCGGTCGGCGAGGTCACGTGGGCGCTGATCCGTGGCGGCGTGTACGCGGCCACTTTCATGATCGTCGCACTGGTCGCCGGGGTGGTCACGTCCTGGTGGGCGGTGCTCGCCCTGCCCGCCGCCCTGCTGATCGGGTTGGCCTTCGCCGGCGTCGGCCTGGCGACGGCCACCATCATGCGTTCCTGGCAGGACTTCGACCTGCTGCAGCTCGTGATGCTGCCGCTGTTCCTGTTCTCCGCGACGTTCTACCCGCTGTCCACCTACCCGCCGGCCGGCCAGTGGATCGTCCGCGCGACGCCGCTCTACCAGGGCGTCGCGCTCGTCCGCGACCTCATGCTCGGCACCGTCGGCCCGGCCGTCCTCGGCCACGCCTGCTACCTCGTCCTGCTCGGCCTCGCCGGCCTCCTGCTGGCCGCCCGCCGCATGTCCGGCATGCTCCTGCGCTGACTCCCCGTGATCTTGAGACACGTCCTCGACGGACACGCCCATCACGTCTCAAGATCACGTCTCAAGATCGGCTCGAATCGGCTGGCGAGGGCGGACGGCGTGTCGGAGGCTGATCGAACACGTGTTCGGAATAGGCTCCTCCACAGACGTCGAAGTCGTCACACCGTCCACAGGCTGGTCGGGGCTCCACGAACCTGTCGGTGTTCGGTCCTAGCGTCATCGGCGTCGGGAGCATCCGGCTCCTGAATCCCGCGGCACCGGCACGCGCCGCGACGTGATCCACCTGGCGCCGAGCGCGCCTCGACCCGAGGTGAGGACATGCCCGCTCCCGCAGACCGCGAGAAGGCCCTGGAGACCGCGCTCGCCCAGATCGACCGCCAGTTCGGCAAGGGGTCGGTGATGCGCCTCGGCGACGAGGTCCGGGCCCCGATCGAGGTGATCCCGACCGGGTCGATCGCCCTGGACGTCGCCCTGGGCATCGGCGGGCTGCCCAGGGGTCGCGTCGTGGAGATCTTCGGACCGGAGTCGAGCGGGAAGACGACGGTGGCGCTGCACGCGGTCGCCAACGCTCAGCGCTCGGGCGGGATCGCCGCGTTCATCGACGCCGAGCACGCGCTCGACCCGGACTACGCGCAGAAGCTCGGCGTGGACACCGACGCGCTGCTGGTCTCCCAGCCGGACACCGGGGAGCAGGCACTCGAGATCGCGGACATGCTGATCCGCTCCGGCGCGCTGGACATCATCGTGATCGACTCCGTCGCCGCCCTGGTGCCCCGGGCCGAGATCGAGGGCGAGATGGGCGACAGCCACGTCGGCCTGCAGGCCCGGCTGATGTCCCAGGCGCTGCGCAAGGTCACCGGTGCCCTGAACACCTCCGGCACGACCGCGGTCTTCATCAACCAGCTCCGGGAGAAGATCGGCGTGATGTTCGGCAGTCCCGAGACCACGACGGGCGGGCGGGCGCTGAAGTTCTACTCCTCGGTCCGTCTGGACGTTCGCCGGATCGAGACCATCAAGGACGGCTCCGACTCGGTCGGCTCGCGTACCCGCGTCAAGGTGGTCAAGAACAAGGTGAGCCCGCCGTTCAAGCAGGCCGAGTTCGACATCCTCTACGGCGCGGGCATCTCCCGTGAGGGCGGCCTGATCGACATGGGGGTGGAGCAGGGGATCGTGCGCAAGTCCGGCGCGTGGTACACCTATGAAGGCGACCAGCTCGGTCAGGGCAAGGAGAACGCGCGCGCGTTCCTGCGTGACAACCCCGACCTGGCCGACGAGATCGAAAAGCGGATCAAGGAGAAGCTCGGCGTCGGCCCGCGGGTCGACGCACCTGCGGACGGCGAGCCGCCGGTGGAGTTCTGACCGGTCGTGGCATCACGGGCAGCCGTGCCATGAGCCGGCCGAGGCGTGGCGGATCCCGGGGTCGGGAGGAGGGCCCCCCCCCGGGCTACGCCGCCGATCCACCGCCCAGGGTGGACGCCGATCCGTACACCGTCGCCCC
>JBKPQU010000395.1:0-16227 GCA_046734255.1 Actinomycetota bacterium | reverse complement strand
TGACACCTCGTCGGCAGCGTCAGATGTGTATAAGAGACAGTCACAGTCGATGGCACGCCCATCATCACCAGCGGCATCCTGGCCCTGCTGGGCACCACCCTGCACAGGACCACCGACGGCCTAGCGAACTCGTTCGTTCACCTCGACCTGACCGCTGGGCCGCACACGATCTCGGTAAGCGCGGCGCCTATCCCGGCGTTCCCCCCGTTCATCCCGGCCAGCAGCGGCCCGGTGCAGATCCGGCTGGCCTGGATCACCCCGCAGCAGCGGCAGGCCGACCTGGCGACGGCGGTCGCGGCGGCCAAGTTGGCCCGCACTGCAGTGGTCTTCGCCTACATGGAAGGCACCGAGGGTGTCGACCAGCCGACCCTTGCCCTACCGGATGAGCAGGACCAGCTGATTGAGGCGGTGGCGGCCGCCAACCCACGTACCGTGGTCGTATTGAACTGCGGCTACCCGGTCCTGATGCCGTGGGTCAATGACGTCCGGGCGATCCTGGACATGTGGTACCCCGGACAGGAGGGCGGTCCGGCGACGGCGGATGTGCTGGTCGGGGCGGCGGTACCTGGTGGCAAATTGCCGGTCACCTTCCCGGCCCGCGAGTCCGATGCGCCAACGGCGACCTCGCCGCTGCGCTACCCAGGGGTGAACGGCCAGGAGTTCTACAGCGAAGGCGTGTTCGGCGGCTATCGCTGGTATGACCAGAACAACATCACGCCGCTGTTCCCGTTCGGCTTCGGGCTGTCCTACACCACCTTCGGCTACGACCACCTGAAGACAAAGTCGGAGGGGAAGACGCCACGGGTGCAGTTCACTGTGACCAACACCGGTGCGCGTACCGGGACCGAGGTCGCCCAGGTTTACGTGGGGCGGCTGCCGACCAGCGTGGCGACCCCGGTCAAGCAACTCGCCGGGGTAGCCCGACTGACCCTGCGCCCCGGGCAGAGCAAGCGGGCCACGGTCGAACTCGACCCGCGCTCGCTGTCCTACTGGGACACCGGAAGCCAACGCTGGATCACCCCCGGCGGCGAGGTCTCCGTCTTCGTCGGCAGCTCGTCCCGAGACATCCGGCTCAACGACGTGATCCAGATCGCTCCCTCGTCATCAAGGCCCTAATCGCCACCGGCGAGAGCCCGTCCTGAAGCCGCCGGCGAGGGCAGATGGATATCTCGGCGGGCTGCTCGACGGCCTGCCCGAACACCGCGCCTCAGTCCTAAGTGTCGAGATTGGACGCCGCGACCGCGCTAGCGATGAAGCGATCCCGCCGGGCACCCACGCAGCAGGGAGCCCGGGGATGATCCAGGGGTCCTCAGCCTCGGGACCTGTGCCGACGGCTCGCCAGGCCGAGCAGGATTCCGGTGGCGATGAGGACGAGCCAGTCGATCAGGATCGCGATCACCTCGAACCTGTACTCCAGGTCGGCCCGGTAGGCGACTGACAGTGCGACGGCTGCGGTGATCGTGAGAGTACCCCCGGCGAGTAGCGTCCATCGGATGCCGCGGGCCACAGCGGGTCCGCAGGCAGCCCCGACTAGAAGGAAGGCGATGGCCAAGGCAAGGTAGCCGACGCTCTCCGCGGCGATGAAGACGCCGTGCGGGTTGTACTGACTAAGCAAGGACAGCCCGTCGGTCTGGCCGCGCAACAGGCTCGGCTGCACCACGCTCAACTGGACGGCGTAGGCCAGGATCAGCGTCGCCGCGGCGACGGCGCTAAATGCCTGCCCAGCACGCGCCAGCACCTGCGCCTCGGAGTCCGCCCCCGGCGGCAGGCAGGCCAGCAGCACAACGGCCAGGATCACCAGCAGCGTGGCCGGGTAGAGCCACAGGTAGTCCCGCGGGACGAACGCGCCGACGTCGGTGTACGGGTAGCCCACGCAGCCTGTGGTGCAGAACGGCCCGGACCGCGGCGGCGTCCCCACCGCCACCGTCAGCGCTACTACGCCGACCCCCGCGGTCGCCCACCCCACCCAGGCGGCCAGTCGATGTGCCGGGCCTGCGGCGTCGGCTG
The DNA here is from genome assembly GCA_046734255.1 of Actinomycetota bacterium. Taxonomy (GTDB): domain Bacteria; phylum Actinomycetota; class Actinomycetes; order Actinomycetales; family Kineosporiaceae; genus JBKPQU01. The sequence continues at coordinate 14,220 of JBKPQU010000395.1, read as the reverse complement.
GAACGCGGGGCGAGACGTCGGTTCGGGTCGTCATCCCAGGCGTCCCGCGCACCGGGCCGACATGCTTCATGCTGTCCACGGCCGCCTCCTCGGGCCGACCCACCACGACCTGAGGCCGGCCCTCACATCGATCACAGCGGCCGCCGCTCGGATGCTCCAGAGGAGAAAGTCCCGCACCGCGACCAGGGACGGCAGCCGCCCTGCGGCACCGGTGCTGATCAAAAAGTGCTGGGAGAGGACTGGGAGGCGATCTCGCGCCACCCTTGACCAGATGCACCCGTCCCACGAACATGGCCCGCTACGAGGACGAGCCCTCGGCCTGGCCGATCCAACCAGCCGGGGCGAGCAGGCCAGTGCTGAACCTCTCGGCGCGGGAGGCGGACGATGCCCGAGCCTGGTCTCATCCTGGTGACCGGTGCCGGCGGGAAAGTCGGCGGCGTTGGGGGCAATGTTGTGGCGTTGCTGCGTCAGCGCAGCCGAACCGTACGAGCGATGGCACACCACGACGACGACCGCGCCGATGCCCTGCGCGCGCTCGGCGCCGACGTCGTCGTCGGCGACCTCACACGGCCAGGAGATGTCGCGACGGCACTCGACTCGGTCCAACGGATGTTGTTCAGCATGAGCCTGGCGCCCTCCTACCTCGAGGCCACCGCCACAGTCGCGACAGTCGCCCGCGCCGTCGGCGACTTGGATGCGCTCGTCGCCATCTCCCAGATGACCGTGTCCCAGATGGACGCGCTCAGCATGAGCGAGTCACACCATCAGAGGCTGCACTGGCTGTCGGAGCAGGTGCTGAACTGGTCTGGGCTTCCGGTCGTACACGTTCGCCCGACTCTCTTCCTGGACAATCCGTTGTTCACGACCCAGGCCGCGCGCTCCATTGCCGACAGCGGCACCCTCCGGCTCCCATTCGGCCTCGGTCGCACGTCCCCGATCGCGGTCGACGACGTCGCGCGGGTCATCGCCACGATCCTGATCGACCCGGGGCCGTATATCGGCCGGGTCCTCGAGCTGACCGGCCCCCGATCGCAGGACATGAATGGCGTCGCCGAGGAGTACGCCCGCGCGCTGAACAGACCGGTTACCTACGTCGACGTCCCGTGGGAGACATGGGCCGAACAAGTGCTCGCACGCGCCGGGCTCGGATCATACGTCGAGGAGCATCTCGCTACCGTGGCCCGGCTACATCGCGAGAATCGGTACGACCGCATGACCACCACGGTCGAGGAAATCACCGGCCGACCCGCGGAGTCCGTCGAGGAGTTCGTCGCGCGGCGAAGCGACCTGTTCGCCCAGTGAAGCGGGCCGCACAACAGAGATCGCCCGACCCCAGCTTCTGAGTCCCGCTCACATGGTTCCGAGAGTCGGCGGCGCCAGGGTGTCGAGGAACTCCCGGGCACCTTCGATGGTGTGGCGGTGCAGCTGTTCTTCGATCGTTGACCGGTCTCCCTCGAGGATGGCGTCGACAAGCCGGTGGTGGATGTCGTGCGCTCGTCGCGGGTCGGCGCGGGTGGCCTGGTCCTGCGCGAGGGCGATGGTGACGAGTGCTTCGGTGACCGGCCAGAGCCGCAGGAGCATCGTGTTGTCGGAGGCCGCCCAGAGCGCGTGGTGGAAGGCGACGTGGGCGTCGTGCTGGACCAGCGGGTCGGGATGACGGGACAGACGGTCGAACTCGGTCCAGGCGTCCCGCACGCGGTCGAGTCGAGTGCCTGTGGTGTCCTGCAGGATGGCGTCGACGGCGATCAGGTCGAGCGGTACCCGGGTGCGTGCGAGGTCGTGGACGGCGTCTGGTTCGAGTCTGGCGACGCTGAACCCGCGGTACGGCTCCTGAACGAGAAGCCCGTCCTGCACGAGGAGGTTGAGCGCCTCGCGCAGAGTCGGCCGGCTGACACCCAGCTCAGCCGCCAACGCCACCTCGCGCAGCTTGTCGCCGGGGCGCAGAGTGCCCAGGACGACCGCCCGTCGGATGTGGGTGACGACAGCCCCACGCTGGGGCGTCGCGGCAGCCATCCGGAGCCTGCCCGTGTGCTCCATGCTCCTGCTCAATCTCTAGATCAGACATTCGCGTCTGATTGTCTGACAATTCCTTGACCACTGAGGGTTGTGTCCCTACGCTACTGCTAATTGTCTGACAATTTGGGGAGGTCTCTTGCGAGTGGTGGTGGTCGGCGGTGGCGTGATCGGGCTGACCACGGCCTACCAGCTGGCTCGAGAGGGTGCAGACGTCGTCGTGCTCGACGCCCGGGCGACGGGCCTGGGCGCGTCGGCGGTGAACGCGGGCTGGTTCGTGCCGGCCGAGGCGATGCCGGTGCCGGGTCCGAAGATGGTCGGCCAGACGCTGCGGTGGATGTTGAAACGGGACAGCCCGGTGTACATCCGGCCGTCGCTCGACCCCCGGTTCGTGGCGTATCTGCTGCGGATGTGGAGCAGGTGCACCGATCGGCACCAGCGCGCGGGTTTCGAGGCGCAGCTGCGTCTTGCGGACCGGACCGCCGAGATGCTGGACGAGTACCGGGCGGACGGCATCGACTTCGAGATGCATGCCGCCGGGCTGCTGATGGCGTTCACCCGGCAGGAGAACCTCCAGCATCACCTGCACAACCTGGATCTGGTCAGGGCGCACGACCTGGACCCGCGAGTGCTGCTCGGCGACGACGTCAGGGCGCACGAGCCGCTGCTGTCCGACCGTGTGGTCGGTGGCATCTTCTTCCCCCAGGAACGCCACCTCGATCCCCGGGCCCTGGTGCAGGCCCTGCATAGCCGATTGCTGGAGCTGGGCGCCCGGATCATCGAGCACGATCCGGTCCAGGCGGCCGAGACCGCCGGCTCGTCGGGTCGCCGACGGGTGACCGCGGTCCGGACAGGATCGGAACGGCACGAGGCGGATGCCTTCGTCCTGGCAGCCGGCGCCTGGACCGGCCCGCTGTCGGCGGTGTTCGGTCAGCGGCTGCCGGTCCGGCCGGGGAAGGGCTATAGCGTCGATGTCCCGCCGGTCGGGCTACGCGGACCCACGAACCTGGCCGACGTGAAGGTCGGGCTCAGCCCGTTCTCCGATCGACTGCGGCTGGCTGGGACGATGGAGTTCGCCGGCCTGGACGAGCGGGTGAACGAGGTCAGGGTCGCCGCCATCCTGCGGGGGCCCGGGACCTACCTACGCCACTGGCAGCCACCGACCGGCCCGTTGCGGCCGCAGGCCGGGATGCGGCCGATGACGCCCGACGGATTGCCCGCGATCGGTGCCCTGCCCGGGCTGGCCAACACCTTCGTCAGCACGGGCCACGGGATGCTCGGCATCACCCTCGCGGCCGGCAGCGCCCGCGCCCTGAGCGACCTGGTGCTGCGCGGAGTCCGTCGGCCCGAGCTCGCCCCCTTCGACCCCGCCCGCCTCTAGGAACACGACCCTCGCTTCCCCCACCTCCGGAAGGATCCCGATGAGCACCCGCCGCACCGCCGACCTGCAGGGCATCCTGGTCGCCGTCACCACACCATTCACCGCCGACGCGACCGCAGTGGACGAGGACACCCTGCGCGCCCAGGCCGAGCGACTGATCGCCGCCGGCGTCCATGGACTGGTCTGCACCGGGTCCACGGGCGAGTTCTCCACCCTCACACCCGAGGAGTACCGCCGGGTGATCCGGCTGTACGTCGAGGCCGTGGAGCACCGGGTCCCGGTGGTCGCGGGAGTCGGGGCCCTGTCCACCCGGGACGCGGTCGCGCTGGCCCAGCACTCCGAGGCGGTCGGCGCCGACGCCATCATGCTGCTCCCACCGTTCTACGGCGCCGTCGACTCCAGCACCCTCACCACGTTCCTGACCGCGGTCGCTGAGTCGATCAGCATCCCGATCGTCTACTACAACATCCCCTCCGCAACCGGCACCCGGCTCACGGCCGCGCAGATCGCCGAGCTCGGCGAAATTCCCGGCGTGGACTACCTCAAGGACACCTCCGGCGACGCGGTCGCGCTCAGCGAGTTGCTGGTCGCGCACACCGACCGGATCCAGGCCTTCAACGGCTGGGACACCCTCACCTTCTTCGGGATCGCGTCCGGCGCGAAGGCCAGCGTGTGGGGCGCGGCGGGGATCGTGCCCGAGCTGGCCGTTCAACTCTGGGACACCCTGGCCGTCAAAGGCGACCTGGTCGCCGCCCGCGAGCAGTGGGCGCACCTGTGGGCGATCAGCGACTTCCTCGAGTCGGTCGACTACGTCGCCGGGGTCAAGGCCGGCCTGGAGATCATCGGCCATCCCGCCGGCCCGCCGCGGGCGCCGGTCCAGCCGCTCCCGGCGCACGAGTACGAGCGGTTCACCCGGATCCTGGCCGCCGCCGGGCAGGTGCCCACGCCGTGAGCACGGGCTCAGACCCTCTGAGACTGCGCACGGTCGAGGTGCACGCCGAGGGAGAGCCGGGCCGGGTCGTCCTGGACGCCGCCCACCTGGTCCAGGGCGACACCATGGCCGAACGGTTTGCCTACTGCCGCGAGCACCTGCACGGGCTGCGCGAACTGCTGCTGCACGAGCCGCGCGGTTACCCGGCGCAGTGCGCCGTGCTGCTGCTGCCGCCGGTCAGTCCTGGCTCCGATTTCGGCATGGTCGTCCTGGAGCAGGGTGGGTTCACCCCGATGTCCGGGAGCAACACGATGTGCGCGGTGGCCGCAGCGGTTGCCGCAGGCGTCATCACTCCCGGCCGCCCGGTGCATGACGTCACGATCGACACTGCCGTCGGCACCGTCAATGCGCGGGCCGAGGTCCGCGACGGGCGGGTGGTCGCGGTCACCGTGGCGAACGTGCCCGCGTTCGTCGTCGCCCTGGACCTCCCGCTCGCGGTGCCCGAGCTCGGCACTCTCTCGGTCGACATCGTCTTCGGCGGCCAATTCTTCGTCCAAGCCCGCGCCTCCGACTGCGGGATCACCCTCGACCCGGCCAACGCCCGCGACCTGGTCCGGATCGGAGCCCTGGTCAAGATGGCCGCCCGCGAACAGGTCCCGGTCAAGCACCCTCTCAACCCCGACATCGACCAGATCGCCCTGGTGATGCTGCACTCCGGGCACCGATCCCCGGGAGTCGACGCCCGCAACACGGTCGTCCTCACCCAGGAACCGCTGCTCCCCGACCGCAAGGAGACCTGGACCGGCATCCTGGACCGCTCGCCCTGCGGAACCGGCACCTGCGCGCGGATGGCCGCACTCCATGCCCGCGGCAGCCTCGCCGTCGGCGAGGAATTCCGCCACCGCAGCATCATCGACAGCCTCTTCATCGGCCGACTCACCGGCACCACCGAAATCGCCGGCATCCCGGCCGTCCTGCCCACCATCACCGGCCGTACGTGGGTCACCGGACACGCCACCTGGCAGCTCGAGCCCACCGACCCCTACCCCCGCGGATACACCGTCGCCGACCTCTGGGCCCCGGAGTGATCAGCTCGACGACAGCCCTATCTCCGAGCTAGGCGGCGACGACATCGACCACGGGATTGCAATCCCTGGAACGCCATCGGATCGGCTCCCAGGCGCGCTCGTGAGTTCATGCGGCACTGAGGAGTCGCCAGCAACTCGCTAGCGTGGGGGCGTGCCAGAGCCGGATGAGCTGACCGAGGCGACCCGCTGGACGATCCATGGAGAGCGAGTCGTGGACGACAGCCGGCGGGGCCGGTTGAGCATCGTCGAGATCGAGCTGCCCGACCAGGTGAGGTTCGAGCAGTACGTCCTGCGGCTACCCAGGTCGGCGACTGTCGCCGTGGTGCGTGACCGGCGGGTATTGATGGTGTGGCGGCACCGATTCGTGATCGACAGGTGGGTCTGGGAGCTACCCGGCGGGTACCTGGATGGGGAGGAAGAACCCGCGGTGACGGCAGCCCGTGAGGTCGAGGAGGAGACCGGCTGGCGGCCGGGCCCTCTGGAGCCGCTGGTGTCCTTCCAGCCGATGGTCTCGACCATCGACTCTGAGAACCTGGTCTTCCTGGCCCGGGAGGCCGACTACATGGGCGATCCGGTGGATATCAATGAGGCGGAACGGGTGGCCTGGATTGACCTGGGGGAGGTGTTGCCGATGATCAAACGGAGGCAGATCGTCGGCTCCTCCTCAGTCGTGGCGCTTCTGGCGGCCTTACACCGCCTTGGCTAGGGCGGCATAGGCGGCGGGGGCGAAGACGCCCACCGCGGCGGCTGATTCATAGGGCTCAAGATGCTGGAGCAGCGAGCGGATGTAATCCGTGGCTCGGGCGGATCGCATGTCCTGGACCAGACGCAATGCCTCGCCGCCGACAGTGCATGCTGCCTCGACCTCGCCGGCCTGTGCGTGTGCGGTAGCAAGCAGCGTCAGGTTGAAGGCGCGACCCCGGATGTAATCGGCGTCCACGTCGAGCGACCGCTCAGCGAAACGACAGGCGTTGCCAGGCTGGCGAAGCTCCTTGAAACAGTGGGCGAACTTCGCCGACAGGTAGGCCTCATCCAAGTACCCGATCCACTGCGGATCCGCACTGCGATCGGCACGGTCGAACGCTACCTCGGCGCCTGTGAGCGCTCGAACGCACGCGGTCTCGTCGCCAGCGCAGGCATGACCCTGGGCCTCCAACACCAGTGTCTCCGCCACTAAGGCGTCCAGACCCTGCTCGCGTGCCGTCTCTGTCGCCGCCCGAGCCAGGTCAACAGCGGTAGGTGCGTCGTGCAGGTAGCTGGCCTGGTGGCTGAGCGCAGCCAGAATCTCCGCGCCGAGCGCAGCGTCATCCGCGGTGCGCGATAGACGTAGGGACTCAGCAAGGTATCGCTGGCCGAGGCCGTGATAGCCCGCGTCATAGCTCATCCAACCCAGCAGCAGCATCCCCTCGGCCGCCGCGCTCAGCAGGCGTCTTCCCGTGCCGGCGTCGTATCTGCCGTCGCGGACCAAGGGCGCCACATCATCGGCCAGGTAACGCACCAGCGCTTCACGAGCGTGACCCCCGCCGAACCGGTTGTCGAGACGGCGGAACGCCTTGATGATCTCGCGAACGCTCTCGATGTGCGGTGCCCCGACCAATAGTGATCCGTCTGCCGCGGCGGTGGCTTCTCGTCTCCCGACCAGCCGTTGCAGAGCGGGCGCGGTCGATGCCGTGGCGACATACCCCAACCCTCTGAGGAAGGTCCTGCGCTCCACGTCATCGTGCCTTTCCAATGCCAGCTGATCGAACCCGTCAAACAGATCGCTGCCGCCGGGTACCACACCCTCATCCCGACGGCGGGACGCGAAACCCCGGCCGGATCCGGGAGCAAGCCCGAACTCAACGCGTGCGTGTGCGGGCATATTGAGCCCCTCGGCGATCCGCTCGAACACCTCCAACGCGATGACCGGGCCGCCCTTGCCATTGATAAGCGCGTTGACGCGGCTCTGCGGGATTCCGGTGGCCGCGCTGATCCGGTTCTGGCTGGCGCCGGCGTACCTCTTGGCCAGCCGGAACAGAGCCCCGGCGTCCCGCCGCCGGAGGATGTCGGTGCTGTCGTGCCACACGCGGTCTGGGATGTGGATGGCGGCATCCGTCGAGTCGAACACCCCGTGCCCCTTCCCACCGTTCTGCTCGCGTCCCCTCGGAGCCCTATCTATTCGATGGATAACCCGGGCTGATCGATCCTCCACACCGGCCGCCGCGACTCTCGTCGAGGTGAACCCGGCACTTCCACCACGACGATAGCCGCCCTCGGTGCGTTTCGGAGGTGACCGATCCGGGTGCTGAGAGCGGAGGCGGGTGCACATGACTCGGCGTCAACGAGCGCACAGCACGGACGGCGGCAGCCTCATGCTCCTGCCCGCCACCTCCGACGCGACCTAGGACCGGCGGGGCCGGCGGTGGTTGACGACATGAGTCCCGCCGCCGGACCCGCCCACCAGCCATGAGACGCGAGCGTGTGTAGACGACACCCGGTCTCGCTATTAGCGGCGAGGGACACCAGCGCCTTGCGGGAGCGGCGGTGTTCGTTCCAGCTGCAACGTGAACCACGCGGTCTTGCCGTCGTCGACGGACCGCCATCCCCAGCTATCAGCGAGCGCATCCACCAGCATCAGGCCGCGCCCGGCTTCGTCGGCGCAGCCGGCGAGGCGAGGGACCAGCGGGCGTGGACTGTGGTCGGTCACCTCCACGGTCAGCTCCCGTAGCGTCCGCTGTACCTGCAACCGCAGCGGCCCGCGGCCATGGCAGATGGCGTTGGTGACCAGCTCCGACGTCAGCAGGCTCGCGGTCTCCGACAGCTCGGCGCACCCCCATGCCTGCACCGTGCCGGCGAGGAATCGCCGTCCCGCCGCGACCGCCGCCGGCTCGGCGGCCAATTCGGTACATGCGCTGTCCAGGGGCGGAGCCGGGAGCCGGGCGAGCAGCAGCGTGACGTCGTCCTCGTAGCCATCGACCTCCGGCAGCAGCGCCGACAGCACGCGGTCGGCGGTGTCCTCCAGCCCCAGGGCGTCGGCAAATGCCGCCTCCAGCTCGACCTCGAGCGTGCGCAGATTGGTCCCGATGTCGGCGTGGCGGGACTCGACGAGCCCATCGGTGTAGAGCAGCACGTGCGAATCGGGGAGAACGGGCACGCTGACCTGTTGGTGTGGCACACCACCGACGCCCAGCGGCACGCTCACCGGTACCGGTATCGGCCTCACCGAGGTGTCAGGGCCGACGAGCAGGGCAGGAACGTGGCCGGCAGAGCAGATGACCACCTGGCCCACGTCAGGCTCTGCAACGAGGCAACAACAGGTGACGAGCGGGTCGGCCAGATCGGTGACCACGGAGTCGAGGGCCTGCATCAGCTGCCGTGGCGGCATCCCGGTCTTCGCGAGGGCATGCGCGGCGGAGCGCAGCTGACCCATCAGGGCGGCCGCCTCCAAGCCACGCCCCATGACATCGCCGATCAGCATCGCCACCCGGCCAGCTCCCAGCGGAATCACATCGAACCAGTCACCCCCTACGCCGGCGCCCTGACCAGCGGGAAGGTAGCGGCTGGCGGCCGGCATCCCCGGGACGTCCGGCGGGAGCCCCATCAGGCTCCGCTGCAGGGTGAGTGCCACGTGTCGTTGCTGCTCGTGCAGCTGCGCCAGCTTCTTCTCACTGAGCTTGCGCTCGGTGATGTCGCGGATCGCCGCCGACACGAGCACGCCGTCGGCGGTCTCCAGCGGGCTGAGACTGATCTCGACCGGGAACTCCTCTCCGGTCTTGCGCAACCCGTTCAGCTCCCGGCCCGCGCCCGTCGGGCGCGGCTGCGTGATCCCGGTGAAGGCGGCGCGCTGAGCCTCGTGCCGGCCGCGAAATTTCTCCGGCAAGAGCATCTCGACAGAGCGGCCGAGCAGTTCCTGTCTCCGGTAGCCGAAGAGTGCTTCGGCCCGGGCGTTCACGAGTGCTATCGCGCCGGCCTCGTCGAAGATCACCATCGCGTCGGGCGCGGATTCGAGCAACCTGCGAAAGCGCTCCTCTGCGCGCCTACGTTCCAGCGCGCGTTGCAGGTCACCCTGGGCCTGCTCGCGCTCCGCGACCACCGCACCCACCGTGAGTGCGGTCACCGCCACGGCGGCGATGAACAACTGAAGGACGGCGAGCCTCGCGTCCGGCGAGGACATGGAGCCGAAGGGGCCACGCTCCTGGATTGCGCCCCAGATCGCGACGGTGGCGACGATCAGGGCGGCGGAGGCGCTGCCCCGCGGTCCAAGCCGCAGTCCCACCCACATGATGAACGGGAAGACCATGAACTTGATCAGGGCGGCTGCGTCCGGCGGCACGAAGGATGCCAAGAAGACGAACGTCGACACCACGGCCAGGGCGAGGAAGATCCCCGCAGTCTCGACGAAGCGCGCCCAGCCCGACCAGCGCGGTGGCCTCCATCCAAGCCACAGCAGGAGGGCGGGCGCAACGAGCAGGATCCCCATCGCGTCGCCGAACCACCACACCCGCCACACCGACGCGTAGTCCGACCACGGGACCAGCCCACGAAGCGCGAGATTTGCCACGCCGTTGCTCGCGCTCACCACCGCGGCGACGGCGGCAGCCAGGGTGAGCCCGAAAACGTCCCGTGTGCGCTGGAGTGCAGGATCGAACCTGACGACTCGGCGCAGGATCACCCATCCGACGAGGACCATCGCCGTGTTGCCGATCGCGATGCCTGCCGCGGCCGAGATCGGCTCGTGAGCCCCCGCGTTGGCAAGGAGCGCCCCGAGGTAGACCCCCGGCCATACTCGGGGGCCGAGCAGCACAAACGCGGCGAGAGCGACTCCGGTCGGCGGCCAGACTGCTGTGACCTGTTCCGTGGCGAACGCCAGCGACAGCCCGAGCTTCGCCGCCCCGTAGTAGCTCGCGACCACGATCGCGACCGCGATCAGCCAGCGCAACGCACCGCCAGCCGGAAACCTCACACTCTCTAGCGCCGCCACCTGCGATCGGAGCGCCGCCCTGGCTTGAAGAGCCATCCCCGCGCCTTCGCCGTCGTGGTACACCACCCCCGCGAGATCCGAAGCCAGCCGAGCCAGCGGAGCATACCAGGAGTTCCCGACACTTTACTCAGCGTTGCCATTGCGTGCCTTGCATACTCGGAAGGTCGGCTCCCACCGCGGCCTCAGCGCCCTGCTCTTCCTCGTTCACGCGCGCCCGCATACGATCCGGCACCGACGACCCAGCCCGCCGCGACAGACCTGCCCCGCCGGCCAGTGCACGGTTGGGAAGAGGGTTACCCGCCCAGTCGTACGGGTACCCGGCCGTTACGACTCCGCAAGGGAGGCAGCCATGACCCAGGCAGCGGAGATGCTGCGCACCTACCCCGGCGACCTTGCCGGCGTCGACCGGACGGCGCTCGCGGCGTGCATCGACGAGTGCTTCACCTGTGCCCAGGCGTGCACCGCGTGCGCGGACGCGTGCCTGAGTGAGCAGATGATCGCCGAACTGGTCAAGTGCGTTCGCACTTGCCTCGACTGCGCGGACATCTGCGACACCACCGGCCGGGTGCTGTCACGGCACACCGGCTACGACGCCAACCTGACCCGCACCATGATCGAAGCCTGCATGACCGCGTGTCAGGCGTGCGGTGACGAGTGCGAGCGCCACGCCTCGATGCACGAGCACTGCCGGGTCTGCGCCGAGGAGTGCCGACGTTGCGAGCGGGCGTGCCGAGACCTTCTCGCCACACTTGGCTGATCTGCTGTCCTGACGATGGTGGGGTGCTGATCGTCCCGCCACCACGCACGCGGTTCGGACCGTTGTTCCCGAAAGGATCCGATGGCCAAGCTCATCAGCTTCGATGACCTGCCGCACTGGTCGCACTCGCACGAGTTCGTCGGTGCCGATCACGAGGACACGCCGTTCTCGGTCATCCTGGTCCACTCGCTTCCCGGCATGGGACCGCGGCTGCACCGCCACCCCTACGCCGAGGTCTTCATCGTCGAGTCCGGCACCGCCACGTTCCAGATCGGGTCGGAGACGATCGAGGTCACCGGCGGCCATGTGGTCGTCAGCCCGCCCGGCGAGGCCCATGGCTTCACCAATACCGGTGACGGTGAGCTGCGGCTAACCGCGATCCATGGCGCGGAGCGGTTCACGACCGAGTGGCTTGCAGGGGCGGATCCCGTCTGGACCTCGGAGCCCGGCGCCCGGTCGTGACGAGGGAAGCGGCGACGCCGGATGAGCCGCGCGCGATCCTGTTTGCGTGAAATCCCGGGTTACGGCTGCGGCATGGGCTGAACAGCAGGTCACCGCGGTCCGCGACGACCCACCGGGCCGGCTCGCCCTGATGCAGCGCTGCTACTACGGCCCGTACGGCAAGGCACCCCGGCACCTGCCGTACCGCCGGGCGGCGACGTCGTTCATGCAGTGGCAGCTGCAGCGAGGAGTGCTGCAACCACCGTCCAGCCATCGTCCGGGCAGTCCGTGGTGGCGTGCGGTGAACGAGCGCGTCCTCCGGGACGGCTGCGAGGCGGTGGCCCTGAGCGGGGACCTTCCCGGCCCGGGCTCATCTCGGACGGTCGACCACTGGTTGTCATTCGCCGATTACCCGACCGCACGGGCCTGGTACCGGGCGCACAACGGGAGCGTGGTCGCCGCCTACCTCGAGCACCGCCACCTGGCGGAGGCGGAGAACGCCGCGGAACGCTTCTTCATGAACCTCGTACTGTGCCGGGTGCTGTACACCCACGCCCTCGTCGCCGCCCCCCGGATCTCACTCGGGTGGCTTCGTCCGCTCGCCCCCTTCCTCGGTGACCCGCGGCTCGGGATGACCGGGATCTTCCTGCAGCTGTCTCGCGTGCTCCCGAACAAGTACCCCCTCCGCGGCAGCGTCCACTCCTACCTCAGCGACGAACTCGGATTCGGTCGCCTTGTGGATTTCGGGGTGATCCTTCCGAGGGTGCAGCAGCTCTATGCGTGGTCGGCCCACGAGCTTGGGGCGCCGGGCCTGCTCGAATGTGTCCGCGAGGGAGCCATGACCTACGCATGGCCGTTCGAGGAACGGAGCGTCTGGCAGCCACCGAAGTCGTTCATCCTCCGGATGACCAGCGAGCGCTCCCACCCCAGCGAAGCGGGCGCAGACCGACCGCGGTCCTTTCAGGCCGCTGCAGGCTTACGCAATGTCAGGTCGAGGAAGAACGGCGTCGTCACCCACTCGTAGTCGCCGTCCTTCGCGGCACGGATATCTCCTGCCAGTTCGTCGATCTGTTCTCCGGTCGCGACCCCCGAGGCGACGGACCGCTCCTTCGCCGACAGGAGCGTGCTCGCGTGCAGGTCGAAGGCGAGCTGAGGATCCACGACCGGGAAGCTCCCGTCCATGGCGACGACCTCCAGGCCCGCCGCACGCGCAGCCCCGGCCAGGCCATCGACGTTGTCGTGTGGCACACCCCCGGCCCGTTCGACCACCTCGTGCAGGAGATCCCAGTAGGCGCCGAGAGCGTCGAGTTGGGGGTGTGATCGCGGGGTGGATTGCGCAACGCCTCCTGCGACACGATCCAGCCGCCGGGGCGAAGGAGTCCAGCGATCCGGCTGAGCGTCCGGACCGGATCGGGCTGGTGCATCAGGAAGAGCCGGGTATAGGCCAGGTCGAACGGGCCACCCACGACGTCCGCGCCGAGCTCGTGGATGTCACCGGCGAACAGCTCCACGTTGCCGAGCTGAAGCTCCGCCATGACTGACCGGGCTCGCTGGACTGTCGGCTCGCTGAAGTCGACGCCCACGACTCGCCCAGACGGACCCACCATCTCCGCCATGACGGCGAGCCCGCCGATCGGGCCGCAGCCGCAGTCGATGGCACTCCAGCCTTCCTGCATACCGACTCTCAGGAAGGCAGAGCGCGCCATCTGCCGGGTGGTCTCGGCGACGCCCAGCAGCCGCCGAAGATCATCGTCGCTGCCGTCGAGAATGTAGCGCCTGACCCGATCAGCGATCGCTTCGCTCATGGCCGCTCCGCTCGCCCTCGTGCGAGCGGCGCCGGTCCTGCTGACCTACGCCGCTCGCCGAGCGCCATGCTTCCAGCCCGTCAGTCACGGCACCAGGGTGGGCATCGTCGGTCACAGGCACGCTGATGCGACCTGCCTGATGTGCCTCACATCGGAGCCGCAACAGCCGCCGAGGACGGTCAGACCCGGGAAGCGTGACCGAAGCTCGGCGTAGTCACGGCCGAAGGCGACCGGGTCGCCAGGGTCGAGCTCGGTCGCGTTGTCGAGTTCGGCGTGGCTCCGGCTGGACGCGTTGGCCCTGATTCCCCTGATCCGCGCCATCCAGGTCGCGTCGGGGTCGAGCACGGGACCGAAGTGGGAGGGGTGCGCACAGTTGATCATGTAGTAGGCGGGGTAAGCCTCGGTGGCGTCATCCACTGAGCCGAGGGCATCGGTCAAGCTCGTCCCGTCGGGAAACCTGCCGTCGGTCTCCACGGTGAACGACAGGACCACGGGTACCTCGGCGTCACGGGCGGACAGTGCGATGCCCGTCGCCTCGGCCGGGTTGGTCAGGGTCAGCCCCGTGACCAGGTCCGCCTGGGTGTCGGCCAGCGTTTCGATCTGGGGGCGGTGGTAGGCAGCGGCTTCATCCACGGTCATCAACAGCGCGGGCCGGTACGCGTCGTCCCGCGGGCCGAGGCAACCGCTGATCGGGTAGGGGTGGTCGGCGTCGGAGAACTCGGCACGAACATCGACGAGCATGTCGACGGCCATCCTGTTGATCTCGTCCAGTGCCGGCGCGTCGTAGCCGAGCAGCGCGCCCCACTTCTCGCTCGCCCGCCAGGTGACCGCTTCAGACCAGAGT
>JBKPQU010000394.1:0-12952 GCA_046734255.1 Actinomycetota bacterium | reverse complement strand
GTGCGGCCGTCAAGGGTGACCCAGAGGGTCCCGTCGTCCCGAGCGGCGTGCGCGGGGAGCGGCGGGGCGTCGCCCACGGCCACCTCGCTCGCCGAGGCCCGACCGCGGGTGCGGACCTCGACCACCGGGCCCGCCGCCAGGCGCCACCGCCAGGTCGTCCATGCCGGCCCGCCGACCCGCCACCCGCCCGGGATGTCGAAGGGGTCGACCACCCCGTGCGGCTCCAGGTCGAGCAGCCGGGCGAGACCCGCCGCGGCGATCACGTCGTCCGGCGGGGGCGCCGCCGCCCGGTGCTGCCAGCGGTCGGCGATCTCGTCGACCAGGCCGGTGTCGAGCCGGCCCGCGAGGACGTCGGGCTCGTCGAGCAGGCCGGCGAGGAACGCGACGTTCGTGACGACCCCGAGGACCGCGACCTCGCCCAGCGCCTGCCGCAGCCGGTGAAGGGCCTGCGGGCGGTCTTCCCCCCACGCGATCACCTTGGCGAGCATCGGGTCGTAGTCGCTGCCCACCGTGGTGCCGACGATCAGGCCGCTGTCGACCCGGACGTGCGCGCCGCCCGGCTCCGCCAACCCCAGCACGCGGCCACCGGTCGGCAGGAATCCGCGGGCGGGGTCCTCGGCGTAGATGCGCGCCTCGACCGCGTGGCCGTTCAGCCGGACGTCGTCCTGGCCGATCGGAAGGCGCTCCCCGGCGGCGATCCGCAGCTGCTGCTCGACCAGGTCGAGGCCGGTGACCAGTTCGGTGACCGGATGCTCGACCTGCAGCCGGGTGTTCATCTCGATGAAGAAGAAGTCCTCGGGCCGGTCCCCGCCGACGATGAACTCCACGGTGCCGGCGCCGGTGTAGTCGCAGGCCCGTGCCGCGGCCACGGCCGCCTGGCCCATCGCGGCCCGCGTCGCCGGGCTCAGCAGCACCGAGGGCGCCTCCTCGACGATCTTCTGATGCCGCCGCTGGAGGCTGCACTCGCGCTCGCCGAGGTGGATGGCGGCGCCGTGGGTGTCGGCCAGGACCTGGATCTCGATGTGCCGCGGCCGCCGGACGAAACGCTCGATCAGCAGCGTGTCGTCGCCGAACGCGCCCCGCGCCTCACGCCGGGCCGCGCGCAGCTCATCGGGCAGCCGCTCCGGTCCCTCGACGACCCGCATCCCCTTGCCGCCGCCGCCGGCGGACGGCTTGATCAGGATGGGGAAGCCGAGGTCGGCCGCCGCCTCGGCCAGCGCGGCGTCGTCCAGGCCCGGCTCGTGCCGGCCGGGCACCACCGGGACGCCGGCCGCCTGGACGCTCCGCTTCGCGCGGATCTTGTCGCCCATCGTCTCGATCGCGGCCACCGGAGGGCCGACGAACACGACACCGGCCTGCTCGCAGGCCCAGGCGAAGTCCGGGTTCTCGGCGAGGAAGCCGTAGCCGGGGTGGACCGCCTGGGCACCGGTCTGCAGGCAGGCATCGACGATCCGGCCGATGTCCAGGTAGCTGCTGCGTGCGGCGGCCGGGCCGAGCCGGACCGCGGCGTCGGCGTCCCGCACGTGCCGGGCATCGGCGTCCGCGTCGCTGTACACCGCCACGGAACGGATGCCCAGGCGGCGCAGGGTGCGGACGACCCGCACCGCGATCTCACCGCGGTTGGCCACCAGGACGGTGTCGAACACCTCGCCTCCTCGCCTCGTCCGTGCCGTGCCGCTATCCCTGCCGGCAGCGGGAATCGCTACATGCGGAACACGCCGTACCCCGCCGGCTCCAGCGGCGCGTTGGCGCATGCGGACAGTGCCAGGCCGAGCACGGTCCGGGTGTCCGCCGGATCGATCACCCCGTCGTCCCACAGTCGCGCCGTCGAGTAGTAGGGATTCCCCTGCCGCTCGTACTGCTCGCGGATCGGCTGCTTGAACCGCTCCTCGGCTTCGGCGGGCCACTGCTCCCCGCGAGCCTCGGCCTGCTCGCGGCGCACCGTCGCCAGCACCGAGGCCGCCTGTTCCCCGCCCATGACCGAGATCCTCGCGTTCGGCCACATCCACAGGAACCGGGGGGAGTAGGCCCGGCCGGCCATCGAGTAGTTCCCCGCGCCGAACGAGCCGCCGATGATCACGGTGAGCTTGGGCACCCTGGCGCAGCTGACCGCGGTCACCATCTTGGCGCCGTGCTTGGCGATCCCGCCGGCCTCGTAGTCGCGGCCGACCATGAAGCCGGAGATGTTCTGCAGGAAGACCAGCGGGATGCGGCGCTGATCGCACAGCTGGATGAAGTGGGCGCCCTTGAGCGCCGACTCGCTGAACAGGATGCCGTTGTTCGCCACGATCCCCACCGGGTGCCCGTGCAGGCGGGCGAAGCCGGTCACCAGCGTCGGGCCGTACAGCGCCTTGAACTCCGCGAACCGGCTGCCGTCGACGATCCGTGCGACCACCTCGCGGACGTCGTACGGGATCCGGGAGTCGGTCGGCACCACCCCGTACAGCTGAGCGGGGTCGACCGAAGGTTCCTCCGTCGCGGTCGCGTCCCAGGGTCGGGCCGTGCGCGGGGCCAGGGTGGCCACGATCGCCCGGACGATCCGCAGGGCGTGCGCGTCGTCGTCGGCGAGGTGGTCGGTCACGCCGGAGACGCGGGAGTGCACATCCCCGCCGCCGAGCTCCTCGGCGGTGACCACCTCTCCGGTCGCGGCACGGACCAGTGGCGGGCCGCCCAGGAAGATCGTCCCCTGATTGCGCACGATCACGGCCTCGTCGCTCATCGCCGGCACGTAGGCGCCGCCGGCCGTGCACGACCCCAGCACCGCGGCGATCTGCGGGATGCCATGCGCCGACATGGTGGCCTGGTTGTAGAAGATCCGGCCGAAGTGCTCCCGGTCGGGGAACACCTCGTCCTGGGCGGGGAGGAACGCGCCACCGGAGTCGACCAGGTAGATGCACGGCAACCGGTTCTCCAGCGCGACCTGCTGGGCCCGCAGGTGCTTCTTCACCGTCACGGGGTAGTAGGTGCCGCCCTTCACGGTCGCGTCGTTGGCGACGATCACGCACTCCCGCCCGGAGACCCGGCCGACGCCGGTGATGATGCCCGCCCCCGGAGCCTCGCCGTCGTACAGGCCCTCGGCGGCCAGCGGGGACAGCTCGAGCAGCGGGGACGCCGGGTCGACCAGCGCGTCGACCCGCTCCCGGGGGAGCAGCTTGCCGCGGGCGGTGTGCCTCTGCCGGGCCGCGGGCGTGCCGCCCTCGGCGGCACGGGCCAGCCGGCCGCGCAGCTCGGCGACCAACTCGGTGTGCGCCGCGGCGTTCGCGGTGAATTGCCCGCTGGTCGGGTCCGCCGTGCTGGCCAGTACCGGGGCGTCCATGTCGCTGCTCCTCGCGCCGCGCAAGCGCTCGTCCGGTTAACGATCGATAACCAGCGAAAGGTTAGCACTCGTTAACGTCAGGGCCTACACTCCGATCGTGGGACCGGCGGGATCGGCGGGACGGGCGCGCGGCGCCCGCCAGGTCCCGACCACCCGCGCCCGGTCCCGCGGCGCGGGCGGGCGCCGTGCGCAGATCATGGCAGCCGCCGCCAGGATGTTCGCCGCCCGGGGGTTCCACGGGGTGAGCGTGGATGACATCGGCGCGGCGGTGGGCATCACCGGGCCCGCCCTGTACCGGCACTTCCGCTCCAAGGAGGCCCTTCTCGCGGACATGCTGGTCGAGGTCAGCGAGGACCTGCTGGCCGGGGGCCGGGCCCGCGCGACCGGCGACCCTCGGGCCGCCCTGGCGGACCTGGTCGACTTCCACATCGCGTTCGCGGTGTCCAACCAGCCCCTGATCTCGGTCCAGGACCGCGACTTCGACAGCGTCCCGGACGCCGCCCGGCGCCGGGTGCGGGCCCTGCAGCGCGGCTACGTCGAGGTGTGGGTGGGGGTGCTGCGCCAGGCTGTTCCCGCCCTGGACGCGCCCACCGCCCGGTCGGCCGCGCACGCGGTCTTCGGTCTGCTGAACTCCACCCCGCGGCTTCGGGACCGCACGGGTGGACTGTCCGACCGGGAGGAGGTGGCCGCGCTGCTGCGCCGGATGGCGCTGGCCGCCCTGCACGAGGCGTCGCCGGTCGGCGGGCCGCGCCCGCCGACCGCGTGAGTGCGCGGAGTTACTCCCCCTCGGCCGCGCTGTGTGATCTCCACGCGCGCACGGTGGCTGCCTTCGCCCGCGCCTTCTGAACGCGGGCGCGGGTGAACAGGAACGCGATCACGACCGCGCCGAGCACGGCGAACAGCCGGTTGACGTCCACCGCCGGGCGCCAGGCCACGGTGCCGTCCTTGATCAGGTAGACGCCGGCCGGCCGGGCGGCCACGCCGTAGCCCCCGCCCTGCCCGCTCTGGCCGTGCTCGTCCGAACCGCCCCCGCCGCCGACGCCACCGGCGACACTCGCGGCCGTGATCACCGTGACGCCGCCCTTGTCGTACGGCTCCCCGAACACCTTCTTCACCGTGATCGCGTCCTGGGCCTGCGTCATCAACTCGTCGAGCTTCACCTGGTTCACCCTTCGCCGGTTGTCTGACCTGGGTTGCCATCGGTCGGGTCATCGTTCCGTCGTCTGCCCACCCATCTGACCACGCGCGCGGTCGGCGCCGATCGCCGGCCCGACACCGACGAACTAGCCTGAACCCGATGGGCGGGATCCGGGGGCGCAACGAGTGGCGGTTCTTCGCCGCCCTGCCGCGCGCCGCGCCGCGTCTGGCCGCGGCCTGGTGGCTCGTCGTCCTGCTGCGCGGAGCGCTGCCGGCCACCTTCGCGATCGTCACCGGAGCGGTGGTGGGGGCGGTGGAGTCCGGCGGTGACCTGCTCGTCCCGCTGGCGGCCACCGGCGTCGTGTTCGTCGCGCTGCAGGTCCTGACCCCGATCCATCAGGGGATCAGCGCGAACCTCGGCGACCAGACCGCCGCGTGGTTGTACGACGAGCTCACCGACGCCTGCATCCGGCCTCCGGGAATGGGCCACCTCGAGGACCCGACGCTGACCGACGACCTCACCGTTGCCCGCGACTTCGACCAGGGGATGCTCGGCCCGCCGCTGTTCATCTCGATGGACTTCATCGCCGGTGGTCTGGTCGAGCTGCTCGGCGGGCTGGCGTCGGCCGTCGTCCTGTTCGGGTACGCCTGGTGGGCGCCGGTGCTGCTCGGCGGCGCCTGGGGCTCGACGCACTGGCTGCTGCGGGAGAGCTCGGTCTGGCGGGACCGCAACACCGACGAGGTGCGCGCGGCGCAGCGCCACTCCGACTACGCCTACCGGCTGGCGGTCGATCCGCCGGCCGCCAAGGAGCTCCGGCTGTTCGGTCTGGTCGGCTGGACGATCGACCGGTTCGTCGTCCACCGGCGCCGCCTGCACGAGCTGCAGTACCAGGCGACCCGGCTGCGGGAGAAGCCCGTGGTCTGGAGCCTGGGGCTGGTTCTTGGCGCCAACCTGGTCGTGTTCTGGTCGCTGGCTGACGCGGCGCTCGACGGCCGCCTCGACCTGGGCCAGGTGGTGGTGTTCGCGCAGGTCGCGGTCGGCACCAGCATGATCGCCTTCGGCGGGCTGAACTGGGCGCTGGACGGCGCAGCGGCGCCGGTGGCGGCGTCGCTGCGGCTCAAGCCCGCGATGGGACCGGCGGGGGCGCTGCAGGCGCCGCCCGGCGGGGGACGCCAGGCCGACGGGATGCCGGCCGCCGAGATCCGCTTCCGCGACCTGACCTTCGCCTACCCCGCCGACCCGGGGAGGACCGTGCTCGCGGGGATGGACCTGACGATCCCTGCTGGGTCGTCGCTGGCGATCGTCGGGCAGAACGGCGCGGGCAAGACGACGCTCGCCAAGCTGCTCTGCCGGCTCTACGACCCGCAGTCGGGGGCCATCGAGGTGGACGGCGTCGACCTGCGGAAACTGGACCTGGACTCCTGGCGCGCGCGGGTGACCGCGGTGTTCCAGGACTTCACCAGGTTCGAGCTGCCGCTCCGCGCCAACGTGGCTCCGGCGGGCGCTCCGGACAAAGTGGTGCTGGCGGCCCTGGAGGATGCGGGCGCCTCGGCGCTGGCCGAGCTGGGCACCCCGCTGGCCCGCGGCTACGCCGGCGGCACCGACCTGTCCGGCGGCCAGTGGCAGCGAGTTGCGCTGGCCCGGGCCCTGTGCGCCGTGCGCCTGGGAGCCGGCGTGGTCCTGCTCGACGAGCCCACCGCGCAGCTCGACGTCCGTGGCGAGGCGGAGATCTTCGACCGGCTGCTGACCGCGACCCGACGGTGCACCACGATCCTCATCTCCCACCGGTTCTCCACCGTGCGCCACGCCGACCGGATCTGCGTGCTGGAGCACGGCCGGGTGATCGAGTTGGGCACCCACGACGAGCTGATGGCGCTCGGCGGCCGGTACCGGACGATGTTCGACCTGCAGGCGCAGCGGTTCGGCGTCGTTGAGGGTGAGGAGGACATCACGTATGACGTCCTCGGCTGAGCCCGCCCGCGGCGGCCTGCCCGAGAAGCTGCCACCGGCGCTGTCCTCGATGTGGCGGCTGTGCAGGCTCGGCTACGAGCACGAGCCCCGGCTGCTCGTCGCGGCGTTCCTGCTGTCCCTGCTCGGGGCGCTCCCCGACGCGCTGATCGCGCTGTGGCTGGCCCTGCTGGGGGATGCCGTCATCCAGCAGAACCGGCCGTTGATGCTCGCCACGTCGCTGGGCCTGGGGATCTCCGCAACCGCCACGTGGTTCCTGCGCACGGTGAGCACGCGCGTGCAGCGGAGGTTCCGGGACAAGGTGACGATCGCGCTGGAGTCGCACGTCGCCCGGCTCCAGGCGTCGGTGAGCACGATCGCCCACCAGGAGCGCCCGGAGTACCTCGACCGCCTCGCCGTGCTGCGCGACCACGTCTTCGTGCTCGACCACATGTACATGTCCCTGTTCTCAACCGCGGGCTTCATCCTGCGGCTCGGCGTGACCATCGCACTGCTGATGTCGATCAGTCCGGTGCTGCTGCTGCTCACGGTGTTCGCGCTGCCGACCGTGCTGACCTCGACGTGGCGGCCGGCGGTGGAGCGCGGGGCGGAGGAGCGCGCCGCCGCCTCGAACCGCCTCGCGCGGCACCTGTTCGTCACCGCGACGACCGCGGGTCCCGGAAAGGAGGTGCGGGTAACCGGGATCGGCTCCCGGCTGGCGAGGGACCGGCGCGCCGCCTGGGAGCGCTGGTACGCCGTCGTGTCGCTGGCCCGCTGGCGCTCGGCGGCCTGGCACGCGGTCGCCTGGGCGATCTTCGGCTGCGGGTACGTCGGTGCGGTGGTGTACGTCGCCACGGTCCTGCGGGCCCCGGCCGCCGACGTGCTGCTGGTGCTGGCCGCGGGAGCCCGCCTGTCGGCGTATGTCGGCGCCACCGTCGGGGAGATCGGGTTCCTGCGGGGGATCTGGATGGACGGCTCGCGCCGCCTGGCCTGGCTGGAGGACTACGCCGCCGCGGTGAGCGCGCACGCGGACCGGCCGGTGCCCGAGGTGTTGCGCGACGGCATCCGCCTGGAGCACGTGTCGTTCGCCTACCCCGGGACATCCCGGCGGGTGCTGTCCGACGTCAGCCTTGACCTGCCCGCGGGGTCGGTCGTCGCCATCGTCGGCGAGAACGGCGCCGGGAAGTCCACCCTGGTCAAGCTGCTGTGCAAGTTCTACGAGCCGGACGAGGGCCGGATCCTGGTGGACGGCACCCCGCTGGACCGGATGCCCGCCGAGCAGTGGCGTTCCCGGCTGGCCGGAGCGTTCCAGGACTTCTTCCGCTTCGAGCTGCGGGCCCGGCACTCCGTCGGCGTGGGTGACGTGCCGCGGCTGGACGACGAGGCCGCGGTCGCCACGGCGGTCGGGCGGGCCGGGGCCGAGGACGTCGTGGCGCGCCTGCCGTCGGCTCTGGACACCCAGCTCGGGCCGACGTGGACGGACGGCGTCGAGGTGTCGTTCGGGCAGTGGCAGAAGCTCGGGCTCGCGCGCGGCTTCATGCGTGACCGCCCGCTGCTGCTGATCCTCGACGAGCCGACGGCGGCGCTGGACGCGGAGACCGAGCAGGCGTTGTTCGAGCGTTACGCCGTGGCTGCCCGGGGCGAGGCGGGGGCGGGTTCGCCGCCCGGCGATCCGGCCACGGACGGCCGTGTCACGATCCTCGTCTCGCACCGGTTCAGCACCGTACGCATGGCCGACCTGATCGTCGTCCTGGACGGCGCCAAGGTGGTCGAGGTCGGATCGCACGCCGACCTGGTCGCGCGGGGCGGGCAGTACGCGCAGCTGTACGCCATCCAGGCCGCGGCGTACAGCTGATGGCTCGCTGGGTGTGCCCGCGTTGCGACCGGGAGTTCGGCCGGGCGAACCAGTCACACACCTGCGTCCCGGCCGGCACGGTGGACGAGTCCTTCGCCGGACGCGCGCCGCAGCAGCGGGCGGTCTACGACGCCATCCTGGAGCACCTGCTCGCCCTCGGGCCGGTGCACGAGGACGCCACCGGCGTCGGGGTGTTCCTCAAGCGGGACCGCAAGCTGGCCGAGGTCCGCCCGCGCTCCCGCGACGTGACCCTGGCGCTGTACCTTCCCCGCGAGGTGCGCCATCCCCGGATCACGCGCGTCTACCGCGTCGGCGGGCATCGCGCGTGGCACGTGATCCCTCTCCGCGCCCCCGACGAGGTCGACGCCGAGATCCGCGGCTGGCTCACCGAGGCCTTCCTCGACGCCTCCGACTGACGGCGCCACCCGCCCGTGTTGGTGCCACTCCCGCCCGACTGTGCGGCGTTGCGCTCACCTTCGATGCCCACGGCGTGACACCGTGGTCGCCCTATGCCCACGGTGTCACGCCGTGGGCAAGAGACGGGGGGCTGGCCGTATTGCTGCGGGCCGGTCAGAGGCCTCGCCGGCGCAGGTAGTCGCGGTTGGTGCGCTGGTCCTCGGCGGCGCGGGCGAAGCGCTCGGCGGTGCGCGGCAGCGTGTCCTGCTCGACCACGACCCAGCCCTGGTAGCCGGTGCTGTGCAGGAGGGCGATCACGGCGTCGAGGTCGACGTCCCCCTTGCCCAGCGGAGGGAAGGCCTCGCGCTCCCAGATCTGTTCGGTCGGGAGGTGGTCCTCCACGATCTGCTCGATCACCTCGCGCCGGGCGTCCTTGAGGTGCACCTGGTTGATCCGCTCGCGCCACTGTCCCATCGCGGCGGCCGGGTCGCCGCCGCCCAGCAGGAAGTGGCCGGTGTCCAGGCACAGGCCGACGTCGGTCAGCTCCAGCACGCGCTCGATCTCCCACGGCGCCTCGACGTACGTGCCCGTCTCGTGGTGGAAGGTCGGCTCGTAGCCGCGGTCGCGGCAGTGCGCGAGCACCGTACGCAGGCCGTCCGCCCAGCGCGGCCAGGTGACCTCGTCCATCCCGAGCGATGGCTCCGCGTGCGCTCGCCCCGGCCGTGCACGCCGCCGCGGGTCACCGCTGTCGGCGATCGTCGGGTGCGGCGGCGGGCCGGCCACCCGCCCGGCCACCGCGTCGAAGCAGTCGAGCATCGCATCCAGCTCGGGCAGCATCGCCTGCAGCGCAACGGGATCGGCGTAGGGCAGCTCGAGGTAGCCGCCGGCGAGACCCAGGCCGCGCGCGGCCAGCCGCTCGCCGAGCTCGCCGCCGGACCCCAGGTAGCCGACCGGCCCGAGGTCGATGCCCGAGTATCCCGCGGCGGCGACCTCGTCCAGGACGTGCTCGCCGTCCGGGGTCCGCGGGTCGATGCCCACCGTGAGTTCGAACGCGCCGTAGCTGACCGGTGCGTTGGCGACGTGGATGCCGTGGTCGGGCTGGCTGCTCATGGGCTCCTCGCGGGCGAGTCGGGTGGACGGCGGCGCTCGGTCGTGCGCACGTCACTTCACGGCGCCGACCGTGAGGCCGCGCACGAGGTGCTTCTGGACGAGGATGGAGAACACGACGATCGGGAGGGCGCCGATCACCCCGGCTGCGGCCATCGCCCCCCAGTCGACGTTGATCCGGCCGATCAGCGTGGCCGCGCCGACGGGCATCGTCTCCGCGCTCGGCGTCGAGGTGAGCACGAGTGCGAACAGGAACTCGTTGTACGTCGTGATGACGGCGAAGATGCCGGTGGCGACCAGGCCCGGTGCCGCCAGCGGCAGGACGATCCGGCGGAAGGCGGTGAACCGGGTGTCGCCGTCCACCATCGCGGCCTCCTCCAGGTCAACCGGAATCTCCCGGAAGAAGCTCTCCATCATCCAGACGACGACGGAGACGTTGAACGCCGAGTACACCGCGATCAGGCCGACCCTGCTGTTGAGCAGGCCGAGGGTCTGGAACACCAGGAACACCGGGATGATGATCACGATCGGCGGGATGATCCGCGTGACCAGCAGGGCGAGGCCCAGGTAGCGCTCCATGCCGCCCCACAACCGGAAGCGGGCGAGCGCGTACGCCGCCTGCGTGCCGAGCACCAGCGCGATCCCCACACTGGCCGCGGTCACGACGACGGAGTTGGTCAGGTAGGAGCCGAACGACCTGCCGTTGAACAGGTTGGCGTAGTTCTGGAACGTGAACGAGTGCGGCAGCAGGGTGCCGTCCTGGGTGATCTCGCGGTTGGTCTTCAGCGAGGTGGAGATCATCCAGACGAGCGGCAGCACGGCGATGAGGATCGCCACCGACACGGCCGTCAGGAAGCCGGCCCGTCCGGTCCGGGTGCCGTTCATGCCCGCCGCCTTCGCATCAGGCCGACGGCCAGGCCGGCGGCGGCGATCACGACCAGCGCCACCATGATCAGGAGCGCGGCCGCGTACCCGTACTGCTGGAAGCTGAAGAACGTCTGGTACCCGTAGATCGAGACCAGCTGTGTCGCGGTGCCCGGCCCACCGTGGGTGAGGACGTACACCTGGTCGAACGTGGTCAGCGCGTCGATCGTCCGCAGCGTCACCGCGACCAGGATCGTCGGGCGCAGCAACGGCAGTGTGTGGTCGATGAACGTTCGCCAGCTTCCGGCGCCGTCCACCCGAGCCGCCTCGAACGGCTCCACGGGCAGCGACTGGATGCCGGCCAGCAGGATGAGGAACAGCAGCGGCGTCCACTCCCACACGTCGAGGAACACGAGCCCGAGGAACGCGCCGTGCGGGTTGCCGAGGATCTCCGGCGGGTCCAGTCCCAGAGCCCGGGCGATCGAGGCGAGCAGGCCCACGTCGGACGCGTAGATCAGGCGGAAGATGATCCCGACCACCACGGGCGTGACGATCATCGGCAGGATCAGGGTGCCGCGGACGGTCCGGATGAAGCCCACCTCACGCGCGCACAGCAGCGCGAGGCCCAGGCCCAGGGCCGTCTCCAGGGTCACCGCGAGGGCGACGAAGATCAGCGTCGTCACCACCGAGCCGATGAAGGCGGGGTCGTGCAGGGCCTGGGTGTAGTTGTCGAGGCCGACGGAACGCAGGCGACGCCCGAACCGGTAGAAACCCGTACTGGTGTGGACCCCGGCGATCAGCGGGTAGACCAGCACCGCCAACACCAGGAACAGCGTCGGTGCCAGCATCAGGTACGGCAGCAACCGGTCCAGCCCCGCCCCGCGGATGGATCGGGTCTGCGGTAGGCGCGTCGCCTGCGTTACCACGGCGCTCAGGCGTAGTAGCCCTGCTGGGTGAGGTAGGCCCTGACCTGCGCGGCGGCGGAGTCCATCGCCGCGGCACCGCCGGAGCCCTTGACCAGGGCCTTGTTCAGCTCGGTCCCGAGGATCGACTCCACCTTGTTCCAGTCCGGGGTACGAGGCCGCGCCTCGGCGCCGGACTGCAACTGGGCCAGCGCGACGGGCAGCAACCGGTGATCCTTCACTGCTTGAGGATCGGAGAAGGCGGGAATCTTGACCGGCAGGTCACCGGAGCGGGCGAGTTGCACCTGGGTCTCGTTGGTGCCGAACCACTTCATGAAGGCGATCGCGTTGTCCTTGTTGGGCGCGGAGGCGGACACCCCGTGGATGAAGATTCCGATCTGCGCCAGCGCCTTCTCCTGCTTGGGCACCACGGCGAAGTCCAGCTTGCCGACCTCCTTCGACTGCGCCGGGTCGTCGGACTTGATGGCGTTGCCGGAGTACTGGATGATCGCGGCCGCGTCGCCGCCGAGGATCGCGGCGCCCTCCTGGTCGGAGTCGAACTCGGCGACCCCGGGCGGCGCGACCGACTTCAGCGTGCCGACGAAGAAGTCCGCCGCGTTCTTCCCCTGCGCGGTGTTGAAGATCGGCGTCCACTTGTCGTCGAACATCTCCCCGCCGAAGGAGAGGAAGATCGGGTAGAAGGAGGTCACGATCGGGTTGCCCTTGACCCCGCGGAAGACGTAGCCGTACTTGACCTTCTTGGCCGCGACCCCGGCCTTGCCCTGGCTGACCAGCTCGTCCCACGTCGCCGGGGCGGCGCTGAACACGTCGTTGCGGTAGGTCAGCGTCTGCAGGTCGCCGATCGTCGGCAGCGCGATCAGCTTGGGGTCCTCGTTCTCGAATCCCTTCACCCGCGGTCCCTGGCGCGGCGGCCAGTAGCCGAGCTCGAGGAACGCCGGCGCGTAGTCGGCGTCTGCCTGGACCCCGTGCTTCCCGAGGTCCTCCAGGATGCCCGCCGCGGCGTACTGCGGGATCCAGGGGTCGTCCATGATGTAGATGTCGTACTGGCCGGCCTTGGACTGCCCGTCCTGGAAGGCCTTCGAGAAGAAGGAGTCGTAGGGCTCGGTCAGGAACTCGACCTTGATCCCGGTCTCCTTCTCGAACATCGGCAGGATCGTCTGCTTGAACGGCACCAGCGCGCCGTCCTCGAAGGCGCCGATCACCAGCTTGCCGCCCGTCGTCGCGCTTCCACTCGGGCTGCTGCCGGCCGCGCTGGACCCTCCGCCGCATCCGGCGAGGAATGGAACTCCGGCGGCGGCGCCCCCGACCGCAAGCCCGAGCCGGAGGAGGTCGCGGCGCGTCACCGCCCCGCGGATGTCCCGGTCCTGGTTCATGGGTGCGTTCCTTCCTTCTCCTGGGTCGTGGAC